>CAIMLX010000239.1 GCA_903842455.1 uncultured Hyphomicrobiales bacterium
GGCGGAGCGAGCTAGGCAGTGTTGAGAAAAGGAATTCCCAAATCGGCGGATGACTGATTCAAGGCTTCCTTTCAGAGGAGGCGGTTGTGGCTCGGGGCGATCTGACAGATGGTCGAGCTCGGGCTCACGGCTCACGGACGACTGGCAGCACATGATCGACTCGACCACGGTGCGCGGCCACTCTCAGGCAGCGGGCGCAAAAGGGGGACTCATAAGGAGGGCTTTGGTCGAAGCCGCGGCGGCTTTACGAGCAAGATCCACGCCCGCGCAGACGGTCAAGGACGCCCTCTTGGCTTCGTTCTCACTGGCGGAGAGACGTCCGACTACAAGGCGGTCGATGAACTGATCGAACTGCCCGTTACCAGCCCAAGGCTGATGTTGGCAGACAAGGGCTACGACAGCGACGACGTCCGCGACGGCCTGTTGCTTAAGGGTATCCTCCCGGTCATCCCACCCAAAGGCCAACCGCAAACAGCCCGTCGCTTGCGACTTCCGCGCCTACAAAGACCGCAACCGTGTCGAGCGCATGTTCAACAAGCTCAAGCAGTTCCGCCGCATAGCTACCCGATATGACAAAACCGCCGTCTCATTCCTCGGCTTCCTCGCCCTTGCCGCCGCCAAACTATGGATGCCAACTTATGTCAACAGGGCCTAGTTGATGTCGACGAAACCAGCGCCGCGCAGGGCCTCGACGGTGAGAACCACATCGGCAACGATCGCCTCACGCCCTGCGGCAAACCTCTGGCTCAGCACAGTGCCGATTTCCTCGATCCTCAGCTTGCCGTCACATAGTTCCCAGACGGCCTTTCCCGAACCGCTGAGCCAAATGCTGCCGCCGTTCGCCGTATTCTCGAGCAGCATTTCGTCGAGTACGCGACCCTCCATCACGCCGGCGCGCCACCTGGGTCGGCTTGCCGATGTCGTGATGGGCGGTGGACCGTTGGTATTGACGCAATCATTGATGATCTCAACGAGATCTCGCCCATAGTCGGTCTGCGGCTCCAGCATCGTGTCGAGGCATTTCCAGGGTTCGTAGGTGAACTTCGAGAAGATGCTGGTCCCGTCGGCCGCAGCGATAGGCTGGCAGTAGTGGATCACGGGACAATCCGGAGCCTTAGCCGAATCCCAGTTCGTGCAGATTCCAAGTGAGGCGGGCTCATGCGAGAGTCCGTACTCCGCGCACGCCGCAAGGTAGGCGAACATGTCGGATTCCCAGACCTTCTGCCCCTCGGCGTTGCGAAGATGGTTGCGCACGATGCCACAAAGCTGAAGCCAACGCGCACATATCTTCCGTAGGTCGCTAGTATGGATGAGCGTCGGAACCATGACTGGAGCTATCGACAGGTCGGTGCGTGCACAATGCTCATTGAGGAACGAGAATCGGTCGCCAAGTCCGAAGGGGCTGTCTGCCCCGGCCGGTCCAACACGGAAGTCGATCCAGTCCTGACCCACCGGCCGACCTGGCGTGACTCGGCGCGTAACCTGGCCTCGGAAAACACAGTCCGGATCGAGCAGGAGCACGGTACCCTCCGGTTTGTCGCTGAACACCCATTCCAGGAGCGATGCAGGCTTGTTGTAGATCACGTAGGCATCGCCGGTGTCCGGATGGACGTCGTACAGCTTGGTAGCGAAGCAATGGGCGTGCTTCTGTGCCGGCAACTGATCCGGTTTGTCAGTGGCGACAAGCCGGATCAGAACTCCTTCCTGTCCGACTCGTTTCCACGAATGCTCCAGCAGATCAGATTGCCATTGCATGTAGGGGGAGTCATTGGTGCTGAAGACTGTGTAGAACATCGTCGGTCCTGTACGCTCTGACTATCGCCGCGCCGCCTGCATCTCACCGGCCGCCGACTCCCGGAAACGCTCAATTGTCGTGCATTGGGCCCAGTCGCTATCGTGGCGGATCGTGACCGGGTCCGGCGGAAGACCACCGAAGACGTCAGGATGGGCCCGCTTGTTCACAAGATCAAGCCCGGCGAAACGTTCATATTCTGCAAGCGTTCTTCTGGTGCCAAGGCCATACCGGCCGAGCGACGCGTCACTTGTTCCGTTTCCGGAGTAGGCGAGCTTTCGCAATCGGTCAAACGCGATGCTGTTTCTTACATCGACTACCTCCCGGCCGTTCTCCCAGTGCCTTCTCGGGGGGGCCTTAGTATGCTCCATGTGCCAGGCAGGTATAAGGTCCGGCAGGAACATGTCGTATCCATGGGTGAAGGATCGTAGGGTGAGGGCGAACTCTTCGCCCCAATAGTAATGATCGGGGTCCTGACGCACCTCCTCGTTCCATTGTCCGCTCGAAAAAACGAAGCCACCGGACAGGAAGCGGTTCCGCACAAACCGCGTGCGGCCCACGAGCCCCCAATCAAGCCAAGGCGACCAGCCCGATGCAGCAGACCAGTCCGCGACACGCGATGCGCGTATACCCTTGCTGGTTTGCCGCCGCAGCTCCTTGTCTTGGTCGATCCTGAAGAGCGGAGCAATCATCGTGATCAGCGGTTTATCTGCAGGAAACGTCTGCATCATCCGAATGAGCTCGACATCCCAATAACGGGCGAAGGCCATGTGAGAGTCGACCTGCAGCGAATAGGCTTCATCGTCCCAGAGGCCTTGGGCGATGTTCCGCGCCCACGATCCCCCGTTACTTTCCCTGATCGAATGTTCGGAAAAGCGGAACCTGCTGTCGTTTCGGAACCGCGACAGATCGATAGGCGCGTTTTCGTCATACTGCCAACATATCCCAAACCGCAGGTTCTCCGGGTGCCTGGCATTGGCCAGGCAGTCGTCCAGCGTCCGCGGCAACTCCGGGTCGCAGTAGGAAGCAATTGCGACGAAGATTTTGGGGGCCATCGCTAGTGCGAGTGGCCGGCGTCCGCCGCCGTTTGGGTTTGGCTGCGTAGCCAGCCATTGACTGTGAAGCGGCTGTCGGCGAAGGCGCCACTTGGGCAGCGAACCATTTCCACCTCGTGCCAGCGGTCACTGGCAAACGACACTAGGCAGTTGTTCGCCGGAGACACGGAGCCGACGCCGGCTCCCCGATCATCGGGTGTTCCGGCATGCTCGTCGTAGAACAGGATGTTGCCGCCCGAATAGGGTTTTGGGGTGCGATTGAGGTAGTAGACAAAGGTCAACTGGCGGGAGGCGATCGACTCGTTGCTGCGATCGGTATCCGAATGCCGCTTGAAGAAATCACCGTCATTGCTGGCTGTCAGCTGGATCTCGACTTCACGTACATCGAACGCCGGAACCTTCAGCGTTCTCAGCAGGTGGGGCAGGTGCAGTTTCAGCCGCTCAATGAACAACGGCTTCCATGGGGTCTGCGCAATCCTGTACAAGACCTTTGACCGACGGATGGTTGCGTTGGTCGTGTGTTCCTTCTCGTTGTAGACCCCGCTCCTTGCGTAGTTCTCCTCCTGCTCAATCGCGAACCGGAGCAGTGCCTCGTTTTCGGCAGGTGTAAGGAAGTCATCGATCCGAACGTACCGGTCGCCGGCGGCTCCGGGCAGGGCGGCAGGTGCGTTTACCGGGAGCCCTCCCCCGCCGACATTGACAAGGACAGGTGGCTCGGTCA
>CAIMLX010000240.1 GCA_903842455.1 uncultured Hyphomicrobiales bacterium
GCCGTCGGTGATGAAGCCGGCGGGCACGATCACCTGCAGACCTGATCCCAGGTAGTCGCAGTCCCAGATCAGCGGCTCGAGCAACTGGGCGTGGCGCCCATGCAGGTAGCGAACGGCGAGATCGCCAGTGAAGCTACTCAAGGGGGATCGCCACAGGCGGGTTCCAGGTCTGGCGCGAGCTCGTCGAGCTATATCCCGACACCGCATGCAGCAGCGTCCAGTTGATGCCATCGTTCGAGCCCTGGAGCAGCCAGTCGCGCGGATCACGCCCGACTTCGTCGTTGGCGGTGGCATACTGATAGCCGTTGAACGAGATCGGCGACCCGTAGTCGAAGATGAGATTGGCGAACCCCCGAGCGTTGAAGCCCGTATCGCACCACTTATCGGTCAGAATGCCGGTGGCGAGCTTGGTGAAATCCTCAGCACTACTACCACTGAAGCCGCCGAATTGCGTCACTGTCGGCGTTGTAGCGACAGGAGTGCCATTCAGAAGCATACGGAACTCGGATGCCTGCGCGGCAGCGATCAAAGTCGTCGCGGTCTCGGTGATATACCAATTCACATACCGGAACGAGACGGGGTCGGGCGCGACGTCTTCCTCACCGTAGGGGTAGAGCGGCGGCACAAAAGCAGCCGTCCACTGCGCCACACCCTTCTGAATGCGGAACTCGTCGATCCAGCCGTTCAGCCCGGCCGTGCCGCCAATGTCGGCAGAGCCCAGCCAAAATCCAGTCGCTCCAGCCGAGACGCCCGCGCTGATCGAGCCAAATGTGGCCACGGTGCCATTAAGGAACAGGCGCAAGGTGGTGCCGCTGCGCACCAGGGCGACGTGCGTCCATGTGAGATCGGGAACAGTGGTCGCGGTCACCGGCGCTAGACCGACGCTTCCAACCTCGACCTGGAGCCGGTTGGTGGACCAGAACATCTTGGTATAGCCAAGACCGGCCGGGCCCGTAGTGAAGGGGCCGCCTCCATTAGCCTGTGAGCCGTTGCGCTTGAGCCAGAAGTCGATCGTGAAGTCGCCAGTGCCGAAGAGGAAATCATTACTGTAGGGCACGCGGACCGAGCTGCCGGTGCCGGCAAAGCGCATAGAGCCTTCACCGAACTTGCAGTCGGCCTCGATCGTGGTGCTACCCGCCGTGGTGATGCCAGTCTTGGGCGTCCAGCTGTCATCGGTGAAATCCTCGCCATGAAGCAGCAGGACGCAGTTCGCGCCCTTTGCCACCGTGGCGCCGGAGGTGAAGACCTTGGCCCAGGCGCCGGCGGTGTAGATCCAGGCAGCCTTGACCTTTCTCCACCCTTGCGAGGTGGAGTAGCGGTGCATGGTCTTGATCTTCTTGAACGTGCCGCCCTGCGCGACGTAACTAGCCGGCATCGGTCAGACCTTATACCACATGGCGCCTTCGTAGGCGGTGCCGAAGGGATCGGCCGTGCTCACGGTGTCGCGGTTGACCGCTTCCCAAGGCTGCCAGACGAGGTTGTAGAGCGCACGCTGAAAGATGGCGGCGCCGTCAGCATTGGCCTCGGCGTAGACTGTGTAGCGCTGCCAGCCCATGCCGAAGGCACCGCCTGGGTTGTTGCTGAACACCTCGAGCATGCCAGCCTTAGGGATCGGGTAGTTGGTGCCGTTGGCCGCGTTGGCGTTCGCCAGCTGGAGGTAGTTGCCCGGCGCGGTGATCGTGTCGAGATTGACACTCGCACCGAGCGCGATGGGGTTGGGCAAGCGACCTGCGGAGATCTTACGGAGTGCCAATGGTGATCCCCCAGTAGGCGTCGTTGGTGAAGTTCGTCGGGAGCGGGTCCATGGCGCTGATGATGAAGCTGGCGCCCCAGATCGGCTGGCGGTAGGCGGCAGCAGCCAGCATGACCATCTGCCACTCGAGCGGCGTGACCTGGGTGACCCCGGTGCCAGTGGCGATCGTGATGGGCGTCGTCTGACCGAGGGCCAGCAACGCAGAAGCGAGCTTGCTCACTTCGTCCCAGCCGATCATGTCGGCGGGCGTGGTGTCGATATGATGCACGCCGCGGGCGTCACCGAAGTCGTAGTCGAAGCCCAGGCCAAGCCGTCGATCCCGCTCGGCGTGAAGTTCGAGGACGCTGACCGTCGAATTCTCGAGGTCGTAGATCCACTGCACCACGTCTTCCACCCGGGCGACGTGGCTACCCACGACCGTCTTGTCGGCAGGAACACCCGGATCAAGGGGTGCAAACAGCCCGACGGCGGCCAGCTCGGAAGCTGTCCACTTCTGCTCGATGTCGCGCGGGTGAAGGATGCCGTTGATCGGCTCTCCCTTCCAGGGACTGAAGCCCTCGAGGGTTTCAAGGTAGAGCATCAGGTGAACCTCCCCTTTGTAGCTCTGTAGACGGCTAGCATTTCGGCCTGCGAGATCGGTCGGCTCCAGCCCAGGACGCCGCCGATGCGCGAGCCGGCACCCATGCTGAAGTTTCGCGAGATGTTGGAGCCGATGCTCAGGTTGCCTGAGGCTGTGGTGGTCGTTCCCATGCTCGGCGTGCCGACGGTTACACCGTCGTTGATCTGGAGGAACGAGGCAGCCGAGGCGTGCTGGATCGAGGCGCCGAAGAACATCCACTGGTCGTAGCGCATGCTCCCGCCAGGGGTGCTGATCTTGTAGGAGTTGTCGGCCATGAAGTGCATCTGGCCGGACTGGGCCATCAGCGTTGCGCCGCGCGTGGCGCTGCTGCCCACAGCGAACGTCGCCATGAGAGCGCGCACACCGGTCCCGGTGCCGGCGAAGTGACACCAAAAGGCCAGCGAGAAGGCCGC
>CAIMLX010000241.1 GCA_903842455.1 uncultured Hyphomicrobiales bacterium
CCCCGACGTGTCATCCCTGCGAAAGCAGGGACCCAACTGATATCAGCACTGGTGTTAAGGTGGGTCCCTGCTTTCGCAGGGATGACAGCGTTGTGGAAAAGCACAATCCACAGAGCACCTTACCAACTTATCCCCGCGCCCCAACCCCATGCGATTCTCTCCTCATCCGCTGCACCGAAGCGAGATCATGACGAGTGGTTGGTGCGGGGGAGGTTGGGTGGATGGGGGTCGCTCTGTCCAGGCCGATGCAACGTGTGAACCAGCCCGGCATTGCGACCGGGTCGAGCCGAAGCGGAGGCCCGTCCAAGCCGGCGGGCCGAGGGCCAATCGCCACCGGGCGAAAAGCGGGGGCAGGCGGTCAAAGCCGAGGTGGGAGAAATCTCCGACCGCGTGCGTGAGGTCTAAAGCCTGATCGGCCGGCGAGGCGCGAGCCTCATAATAATTGCGGACTACCCGCGTCGGGGCAAAAGCCTCGCCGGCCCGCTTCACTGCCCATCAACCCGAGGCCGCAAGGCCGGCGGGGGCTTCGGCACGTCCCGGAGGACCCCGATCACTTGCGCTCACATCCTTATTACCGCCCGACCGGCCGTCGCCCGCAGCCGCTAGGCTACCCCGCCAACCTGGAGGAAGCACCGATGGACGAACGGCAGGACGACAAGCCCGAGATCACGCGCGAAATGATCGCGCTCTACGACGACTACACCCATGTCAGCCTCGATCGCCGCCGCTTCATGGACAGCCTCGCCAGGGTGGCAGGGTCGATGACGGCCGCCGTCACCATCGCCGGCATGATGGGCGCCAGCGCCAAGGCGCAGGGCCTCACCGAGGATGCCGACGAGCGGCTCGAAACCGCCGACGTCACCTACCCCGGCGCCACCGGCGAGATGAAGGGCTACCTCGTCACGCCCCGCGAACCCGGCCCCTTCCCCGCCGTCATCGTCGTGCACGAGAACCGCGGCCTCAACGCCCACACCCGGGACGTCGCTCGCCGCATGGCGCTCGAAGGCTTCGTGGCGCTGGCCCCCGATTACCTCAGCGATCTGGGCGGCACCCCGACCGACGAGGAAGCCGCCCGCGCCCTGTTCGCAGAGCTCACGCCGCCCGATGTGAACGCCAACGGCATCGCCACCATCGCCTTCCTGAAGACCGTGCCGAAATCCACCGGCAAGGTCGGCGCCATCGGCTTCTGCTGGGGCGGCAGCACCGTCAACAACCTCGCCGTCGCCTCGCCCGACCTGCTCGCGGCCGTGCCCTACTACGGCGGCCAGCCCAAGCCCGAGGACGTCCCGAAGATCGAGGCCCGGATCATGGCCCACTATGGCGGCCTCGACGAGCGCATCAATGCCGGCATCCCGGCCTTCGAGGAGGCGTTAAAGGCCGCCGGCACCGACCACCAGATCTTCATCTACGAAGGCGCCAACCACGCCTTCAACAACGACACCTCGAGCGCCCGTTACGACAAGGCCGCCGCCGACCTCGCCTGGTCCCGCACCATCGCCTTCCTGAAGGAGACGCTGGCCTAGCCCGCAGACACCGAGTCCTGTTGGAGGGGGCGTCAACATCAGTGACGCCCCCACCCGCCCCTCACACCCTTGTGGCCAGAAACATCTCCCCCTCACACCCATCCGTGCTACGTCTTGCCGACAGCCGCGTTACCGGGGCTGCCCCGGGTATGGCTTTCGCCTCGCGAGTCTCCGGCATGGAGGGCCCGGTCATGGATGCCCACGATGACCTGCACGGAAAAGCCGCCCTCAGTCTGACGCTGGCCGTGGTTCATGCGTCCAACACGCCGCTGCTGCTGCTGGCGGCCGATCTCAGCATTGTCGCGGCGAGCGCCTCGTTCTGCGCCGCGTTCGGGCTCGACCCGGCGACGCTGCCGGGCAACTCGATCCTCGGCCTCGGTGACGGCGAATGGAACATCCCCCAGCTCGGCGCGCTGCTCGCGGCCACAGTCGCAGCTACCGTCGACATTCACGCCTATGAACTCGATCTGCATCGCGACGGACACGGGGTTCGGCACCTCGTGCTCAACGCCAACCTGCTGACCTACGACGACAAGGAGCACGCGCGGGTCCTCCTGGCGGTGGCCGCCGTCACCGAGGCCCGCGCCAGCGAAAAGCTGAAGGACGCCCTGATCCGCGAGAAGGCGATCCTCCTCCGCGAAGTGCAGCACCGTATTGCCAACAGCCTTCAGATCATCGCCAGCGTGCTGTTGCAGAGCGCCCGCCGCGTACAGTCCGAAGAGACACGCGGCCACCTCAGGGACGCGCACGGCCGGGTGATGTCGATCGCCGCCGTGCAGCAGCAGCTCGCCAAATCCACCGAAGGCGATGTCGCCCTGCGCCCCTACTTCACGCAGCTCTGCGCCAGCCTCGCCGCCTCGATGATCGAGGACCCCACCCGGCTCTCCATCGAGGTCGATGTCGAGGATCGCGCAGTGCCTTCCGCGACCTCGGTCAGCCTCGGGCTCATCGTCACCGAGCTGGTGATCAATGCGCTCAAGCACGCCTTCCTCGATGGCCGGCATGGCCGGATCACCGTCGAATATGCTGCCCGCGGCCCGAACTGGACGCTCTCCGTCATCGACAACGGTATCGGGATGCCCGCCAACGACGCCGCCAAGCCTGGTCTGGGCACCAGCATTGTCGAGGCCTTGGCCGGCCAGCTCGAAGCGGAGGTCCGGGTCAGCAACGCCCACCCGGGCACCGCCGTCTCTGTTGCCCACGACCAGGTTGCAGCCGTGCACTCCGATCAGCTGGCCGTAAGGGTTGTCTGAATGCAGGATGAACGAATGCAACCATTGGACGCCCGAACGCTTCCTGTCGCGTCAGGGGAACCATGAACACTCAAAAACCGGTCGTGCTCGTTGTCGAAGACGACGCGCTGATCCGCATCGGCGCAATCGACCTGGTGGAAAGCGCCGGTTGCATTGCTGTCGAAGCCAGGGACGCCGACGAGGCGATCCATATCCTCGGATCCCGCCCCGATATCCGGCTGGTGTTTACCGACATCGATATGCCCGGCGAAATGGATGGCGTGAGGCTGTCGCACTATGTGCGAAACCGTTGGCCGCCCATCCACATCATCATCGCCTCTGGCAAGGCGATCATCGCCGAGAGCGACCTTCCGAGCGGCGCGCGGTTCTTCCGCAAGCCCTACTCTGACGGCCCCATCGTCGACGCGATCACCACCTTCTTCAGTAGCGCCGGCCCGGCGTAGCCGAGCGCCGCCGGACACCCTGTCCGCGCATTCGGCGCTGTCGCTACACCCGCCATTAACTCCCATCCCCGACACTGTCCGCGCTCCTCCGCCAAGTGTCCTTGGCGGCAACCCGGTCGGGTGCTCCAGTGTCCTCATCTGCCGGCATCGATAAACCGATGAGCGAGGCGGCCCGCCGCGACAACGCGGTGTCGCTGCTGTTCTTCTTCGCTACCGCCGCCGTTCTCCTCACCCGCTTCGTCATCACCCCACAGCTGATGAACGAGGTCGTCCGCTACACCACCGAGGAAGGCGCCTTCTACGAGAAGCTGCATTTCGGCACTTACGCCCTGCTCCTGCTGCTTCCCGTCGTTCTCTTCACCCGCGCCTTCCAGTTGCGCGACGACGAGATCGGCAAGTTCCGCGCCCTCGTCCGCTATGGCGCGCTGATGCTGGCGCTGATCGCCTTCATGTACCTCACCGGCCGCCCGGGCCCGGCCGTCCTCCTCGTCGATACCTACCTTGTCGCCGGCGCCGCCTGCCTGATCGTGCTGGCGCTCGGCCCGCACGTCCGCCGCCTCCTCGGCGACCTCGTGCTGGTCTTTCTCATCCTCAGTGCCGTCGTCGGCATCGTCGAGGCACTGACCCAGCAGCGCATCATGCCCTACGAGGCAGTGGAGTTGACGTTCCGCCCCGTCGGCCTCTCCGAGCATCCGCTGGCGCTCGGACTGGGCTGCGCCATGGCTGTCGGCTTTGTGGCGCTCACCCGCTGGCCGCCCTGGGTCCGCGTCGCCGCCATCTTCGTCCTTTTCATCGGCGCCGCTGCCTCCGGTGCCCGCGCCGCCCTGCTGGTCACCGTCCTCGAGATTTTCGCGCTCATCCTGTTTGTGCGCTGGCCGCGCCTGTCGCTCCGGCACGAGCGCCAGGCCAAGCTCTTTGTGCTGCTCTTCACCGTCGGCGCCGGCGCCCTGATGATCGCGCTGCTGTTCTCGCTGGGCCTCCTCAGTCGCTTCAGCGAAACCCTGTTCGACGAGAACTTCTTCGTCCGCGTCAGCATCTACGACGTGTTCAACTACGTCACTTTCGAGCAGGTGATGTTCGGCATGGATGGCGCCGAGCTGGTGAAGATCGTCACCGAAACGCTCCGCATCCCCACCATCGAGAGCGCGCAGGTCGTCATCATCCTGCTCTTCGGTCTGCCGATGGCCCTGCTTTTCACCTGGCTGGTCCTCTGGCTGCTGCTCCGGATGCTCCGCCACGCCCCCGCTGCCGCCTGGATCGCCGTCGCCGCCACCCTCGCCGCGGCGCTGTCGAACAACACGCTTTCGTCCAAATCCCCAGTTGTGACGATGCTGCTGGTGCTGGTCCTCGCCTACAACGCCAACCGGCCGCCCCAGCCCCGACATTAAGGACGTTTGGACAACGGACGGGCTTCCGCCGGCCTCATCTGGCATCTTCCGCCCCAGAAATACGGGACGCGTCGCCTGGCGGGCGTCCCGGCTGCGGGAGTGCCGATCCAGATGCTTTCAGACCCCATCGCTTTCATCACGGGCAAGCTGATCAACGCCGTCACCGGCGAGAATGGCATCACGCTGCTGATCCTGTTCCTCACCGCCTTCATCAGCGCCCTCGTCGCCTACTGGCGCGTCGAGGAGCACAAGTCGGTGCGCGACTTCTTCAGCTTCGCGCTGCCCAAGGAGGTGATCATGCACCCCTCCGCCCGCGCCGACCTGCTGTTCTACATCACCAAGCGGCTGATGATGCCGTTCCTGCTGATCCCGGCCGGCATCGTCTTTGTCGCCCTCGTCGGCTTCGGCACCAACCAGCTCGTGAGCTGGGCTTTCGGCCTCGACGGCCCCCTGCTCGCCGGCCCGACCCCGTGGTGGCTGCTGGTTCTGTTCACCATCACCATGCTGATCGCCTACGATATTTCCTATTATCTCTACCACGTCGCCCAGCACAAAATCCCGTTCCTGTGGGAGCTGCACAAGGTCCACCACTCGGCCGAGGTCCTGGTCGGCATCACCAAGGACCGCGTTCATCCGCTTGATGAGCTGATAAACCGCGCATGGGATGGCGTCATCCCCGGCATCGCCTTCGGCCTGTGGACCGTCATCGCCCTCGATCCGGTCGAGGTCACCGTTTTCGGCATCAACGTCTACGTCATGCGCAACCTGCTGATGATGGATTTCGTGCGCCACACGCACTACAAGATCTCGTTCGGCCCGCTCGACAACGTCATCCTGTCGCCGCACTGGCACCAGCTCCACCACAGCGCCGATCCCCGCCACTACGACAAGAATTTCGGCCTGCTGCTCTCCATCTGGGACCGCATGTTCGGCACCGCCTGCGTGCCCGACCCGAACGAGGACATGAAGTTCGGCCTGCTCGACCGCGACAAGGACGACTACCAGTCCCTGTTCGGCCTCTACCTCCTGCCACTCCGGCGGATGGCTGGACACATCGCGAGGCTGTTCGGTCGCCGCCCAGCGCGGCTCGACACCCCACCGGCGGAGTAGCCCCGTGAACGCCCACGCCCGCATCGAGGCCGAACTCGCAGACCGGTTCGAGATCGTCGACAGCACCGCCCGCCTCGCCGAGATCGGCCCTGCCTGGAGCGCCCTCTGGCGCCGCACCGCTGGCGTGGTCTTCCAGAGCCACGACTGGGTCTCGGCCTGGTGGCGAACCGTCCCCGGCGTCGAAAGCCGCAAGCTCCGCATCGGGCTGGTCTGGCGCGGCACCGACCTGATCGCGGTCCTCCCCCTCGCCATCCAGCGTCGCAAGGGTCTCCGCTGGCTTGAATGGGCAGCGATCGACTGCACCGACTATCCCGACGTGCTGATAGACCTGCGCTGCCCCCCGGCCTCGGTGACGAAGCTCTGGCAACAGGCCGTCGCCCTCGGCGGCTTCGACGTCTACTTCCTCAACCGCCTGCGTCCCGACGCCACGTTCCGCGCCGTGCTGGACGGGCCGGATAGGCCGAAGCTCCTCCCCAACCGCCGCACCGAAGTCTCCTCGCAGGTCGCCGGCGACTGGACGACGGGCCAGCAATGGTTCGACAGCCAGTCCAAGAAGATGCGGCAGACCTATCGCCGCGCCCGCAAGACCCTCGAGGAAACCGGCGAGGTGGTGTTCCGCCTGCTGCCGCCCGATGAACCGACGGCACCGGTTCTCGCCCGCCTCGGTGAACTGAAGCGCCGCTGGCTCGCCGACAGCGGCCGCGTCACCCCGCTCTTCGATGAGGGCGCCCCTGCCCTCCCGGCCCTCGTCCAGGTGCTGGCTAAGGCCGGCGCGCTCCGCATCTTCGTGCTCGAATGCGCCGGCAAGGTCATCGCGATCTCGGTCAACTTCGTGCAGCGCGGCACGCTGATGGCCTTCGTTACGAGCTACGATGCAGAATACGAGCGCGGCTCACCCGGCATGGTCCTGCTGATGGACTACGTGCAATGGGCAATCGATCAGGGCCTCGTCGCGGTGGATTTCCTCTGCGGCTCGGAATCCTTCAAGGCACGCTACGCCACGCAGCAGCTCACCCTGAGCTCGGTGATGGGCCCGCGCACCCTCAAGGGCCGCCTCGCCATTCTGGCCGACGACCTGCGCCATCGGATGCAGGCGCATCTGGCCGCCCGCCGGGCCTCCCCGGCCCCGACACCTGCCGACTGACGAACCGTCCCGCAACCCCTTGCCGCTGATGTCGTTGTGTCGGAATCCGCAGGTCCGAGGCACGCATGGACAGTTCAAGCACTCAACACGAAGACACCACGCCACACGGCTCTCAGCGCTGGAAAAAGACGGCGCTCCGCACGCTCGGCGTTTTCACCGATCCTGATACGTCGCCCCGCTGCGCCGCCACCGCCTTCTTCGGCTTCCTGTCGATCTTCCCGGCCATCGCCACCGTGGCGTTGATCTACGGCCTCGTAGCCAACCGCACTCTCGTCGCCGACACCGTCTCGGCGCTGCAATTCGTGCTGCCCAGCCTTGCCCTCGATATCCTCCGCGAACAACTCGACAACCTCGCTGCGCAGCCGCGCACCACCCTTGGTATCGGCTTGCTGATCTCGGTGCCCCTTGCCATCTGGTCGAGTTCGCGCGGCGTCGATGCCTTGCTGTTCGCCATGTCCCGTGTTCGTGGTGACGACGAGAAGCGGGGATTTGTCGCGAAGGCCCTCATCGCGGTAGGCCTCAGCATCGCCGCTTCCATCTTCGTCGTCGTCGCGCTGCTGACAGTTGCCGGCCTCCCGGCCCTGATTCCGTTTCCTTCGGGCTCCGACCTGCTGGTGCTCGCCCTGCGCTGGCCGATCCTGCTGGCCCTCAGCGTCGGCGTCCTCGCGGTGCTCTACCGCTGGGGGCCGGACCGCCACCCGCGGAAATTCCGCTACATCTGGCCGGGGGCGCTGCTCGCCTCGCTGCTCTGGCTCGTCGCGGGCGTGATCTTCTCGATCTACGTCGAGAACTTCGGCAACTATCAGGCTACCTTCGGCTCGGTTTCCGCCGCGGTCGTGCTGCTGCTCTGGCTCTACAATTCTGCCCAGATTCTCGTCCTCGGCGCCGCCTTCAACACCGAGCTCGAATTCACCGCCACCGGCCACCGACGTAAGCTTGCTCCCGCCGCCAAGTCGTGATCGTCTCCGCCGCCATTCTCCGGAGAATCCCCAATGCCTTTCGCGGTTTACGCCCTGGCGATCGCCGCGTTCGCCGTGGGCACGGCCGAGTTCGTGATCTCCGGCCTCCTGCCGCTGCTCTCCGTTGACCTCGGCGTCTCGATCCCGACTGCTGGCCTCTTGGTCACGGCCTATGCCTTTGGCGTTGCCATCGGCGGCCCCCTGCTGACGGTTGCAACGGCCCGTTTTTCGCAGCGGGCCGTGCTCATCGGCGTCATGGTCCTGTTCACCTTCAGCCAGGTGCTTTGCGCCTTCGCGCCGGACTACGGGCTGCTGCTGGCCGCGCGGGTTGCCTCGTCAATCGGGCACGGCGCCTTCTTCGGCGCTGGCAGTGTGATCGTCGCCAACCTTGTGGCGCCCGAGCGCCGGGGCGCAGCGTTTTCCCTGTTCATCGGCGGCATCACCGTCGCCAACCTGCTTGGTCTTCCGGGCGGAACCGCCATCGGGGTCGAGTTCGGCTGGCGCAGCACCTTCCTCGCCGTGGCCGTTCTTGGGGCGCTGGCCGCCCTGGTGCTCGTCTTCCGCATCCCGAAGGCCGCGGCGACGCAGGGCGTTCGCCCGAGTTTTCGTGATCAGGTTGCAGAACTGCGCTACCAGCAGGTCTGGCTGTCCTACATCACCATCGCACTGGTTATGGTCGGCAACCTCGCCTGGGGCACCTACCAGGCCGCAGCGATGATCGAAGTCGTCGGCATCCCGCAGGAGAATATCTGGATCTACCTGCTCGTCGCCGGCTTCGGCGCGGTGATTGGCATCTATGGAGGCGGCCGCGGCACCGACTGGAAGCCGATGCCGACCCTCATCGGCGTGCTCCTCGCCCAGGCGTTCTTCTTCTTCACCATGATCTTCGCGCTGCACGACCAGGTCTGGTTCACCGCCAACCTGCTGGTCTCGTCGATCCTCGGTTTCGCCTACTCCACGCCGTTGCAGGCACGCGTCCTCGCGGCCGCGGCGAAGGCGCCGAACCTCGCCGCGTCGCTTGTCTCCACTGCCTTCAACGTCGGCATCGCCATCGGCGCGGCGCTCGGCGCCTGGCTCCTGAGTTCGGGCGTGTCCTATGCCGATATCCCCGCCGTCGGCGTCGTTTTCAGCCTGCTGGCGGCGGGAACTGCTGCTTTGTCGTTTCGCCTCGAGAGGCGAACGCTCAGGTCCGCTTCATCGGGCAGGTAGACAGGCCGAAGACCGTGTAGATCGGGCAGGTGCCGAGCAAAGCCGTGCCGAGCGGTACGAGTCCGATCAACAGCCACCAGCGCCAGGTCGCGTCGGGCAACATGAGAAAGGCCACCAGTGCCGCGATGCCGATTGCGGCGCGGATGACGCGATCGATGGTGCCCACGTTGTGCTTGAACACTTGAGTTCTTCCTTCCGGGGTTGTTGTCCCCCGAAAGATGCCCCGTTCCGCGCCCGACATCAGTGACATGGTCACATGCCGTCCGAAGTTTCCGCCACCCTCACCAGCCCGCGGCGGTCGAGGATACGGACCGACCCTCGCTCGAGGGTGACGAGGTTCAGGCGTGACAGGACCTCGAGCCGGCGCGAAATTACTTCCCGTGCCGATCCGATTGCCGCCGCCAGTTCCTGGTGCGTCGCCGTCGCCACCTCGCCTCCCCCGGCCCGTCGCAGCAGTTCCTGGGCAAGCCGCGCTTCGATCCGCACGAAGGCGACCTGTTCCAGGACCCCGGTCACATCCGACAACCGGTTGCCGAGCGACCGGAACACGAAGGTGCGAAACCCCGCAGACTCAGCCAGCAGGCGATGAAACCGCCCGGCTGGCACGACAGCAATCTCGACGGCCGTCTTGGCCACGGCCTCGGCCGAGTAGCTCACCTGCCCAAGGAGGCACAGCGTCGTCTGCACGCAGGTCTGCCCGGGAGCAACCTCGTAGAGGGAGATCTCCCGCCCCGAGCGCCCGGTCAGGTGCACGGCAATCTCGCCATCGAGGACCAGCACGAACCCTGAGGGCTCGTCACCCGGCCGGAACAGCACGGTTCCAGCCTCGAGGCGACTTCGCGGCAGCTGCGCAAGTTCATCGAGCGTGGCCGCTTCGAGGCCAGGAACCAGCGACTTGAGGTCGGCCGCCACCGCCTCAGCCCAGCGCCGCCTTCACCCGGGCCGACGCCTTGCCGAAATCGATCTGCCCAGGGTAGTCCGCCTTGAGCGAAGCGATCACCTTGCCCATGTCCTTGCCGCCCGCCGCGCCGGTCTTCTCGATCGCCGCCTTGATCGCTGCATCCACCTCGGCCTCGCTCAGCCCCTTGGGCAGGAACTCGCCGAGGATCGCGATCTCCTCCCGCTCCACCACCGCCAGGTCTTCCCGTCCGGCCTTCTCGTAGATGCCCAGCGATTCCTCGCGCTGCTTCACCATCTTCTGCAGCATCGCCAGCAGTTCGGCATCATCGAGCGGCCCCTTGCCATGCCCGCGGGCCTCGATGTCCTTGTCCTTGATCGCGGCGTTGATGGCGCGCAGCGTGGCCGTCCGCCGCTTGTCGCCGGCCTTCAGTGCCGTCTTGTAGCCGTCGTTGATCTGATCACGCATGGCTGATCTCCACGTTCTTGGTGTTCGTATATCGCACTCCATATAGCGCAATAACGCCGCGCCGCCACTTGCGCTGGCGCCGCCCTCCGTCTAGGGAGAGGCCTCAACCGACATAGACCAGAACCTTTGGAGCCCCGCCATGACCGGCTGGCAGCAAAAGCCCGCGACCGCCCTGCTGATCCTCGATGACGGCACGCGCCTCGAAGGCCACGGCATTGGCGCCATCGGCCACTCCGCCGGCGAGGTCTGCTTCAACACCGCGATGACCGGCTACCAGGAGATCCTCACCGATCCCTCCTATGCTGGCCAGATCATCACCTTCACCTTCCCGCACATCGGCAATGTCGGCACCAACGACGAGGACATCGAGACGGTCAACATGGCCGCGCTCTCGGGCATCCGTGGTTGCGTACTGCGCGCCGACATCACCAACCCGTCGAACTACCGGGCGACCGAGCGGCTCGACGCCTGGCTGAAGAAGCGGAACATCATCGGCATCGCTGGCGTCGACACTCGGGCCCTCACCGCCCGCATTCGCGAAAAGGGCATGCCCAACGGCGTCATCGCCCACGATCCGCAGGGTCACTTCCATGAGCCGTCGATGGTCGCCGAGCTCAAGGCGTTCCCAGGCCTCGAGGGCCTCGACCTCGCCAAGGAAGTCACCACCGCGCAGACCTACCATTGGGACCAGACCCCGTGGAGCCGCGCCGACGGCTACGGCACGCTCGAGAAGCCCGACTTCCACGTCGTCGCCATCGATTTCGGCGCCAAGCGCAACATCCTCCGCCGGCTTGCCGAGCAGGGTGCGCGGGTGACGGTCGTGCCCGCGACAGCCACCGCCCGCGACGTCATGAGCCACAACCCCGACGGCATCTTCCTGTCGAATGGCCCCGGCGATCCGGCGGCAACCGGCAAGTACGCCGTGCCGACGATCAAGGCGCTGATGGAAACCGGCAAGCCGATGTTCGGCATCTGCCTCGGCCACCAGTTGCTCGGCCTCGCCGTCGGCGGCAAGACCGAAAAGATGCACCAGGGCCACCACGGCGCCAACCACCCGGTGAAGGACCTCACCACCGGCAAGGTCGAGATCACCTCGATGAACCACGGGTTCGCCGTCGATCCGGCCAGCCTCCCGGCCAACGTCAAGCAGACCCACATCTCGCTTTTCGATGGCTCGAATGCCGGCCTCGAAGTCGAGGGTAAGCCGATCTTCTCGGTGCAGTATCACCCCGAGGCGAGCCCCGGCCCGCACGATAGCCACTACCTGTTCACTCGGTTCCTCAACCTCGTCCGCGCCCAGAAGGGCATGGCGCTGGAGCCCGAACAGGTCAAAGCTGGCGAGTAGCCCGCAGCTCCGGTCTGGCGGAAGGCCCTAAAGGGCACCGCCAGACGTCAGGCGAGCATTGCGCGGGTGGTGCCATCGTCACGGCCCGCGCCCATTGCACGGTTCCGCCCACCGCTCTTGGCCCGATAGAGCGCGATGTCTGCCTCACGCAGCATGGTCGTCAGGTCGGTTGCCCCGCTCCGCCCCGCAGCAATGCCGATACTTGTCGTAGGGCGCAGCAATCCCTCCGGCGTGCCTACCGCGATGGACCGCACCGCCCGCAGCATCCGCTCGGCGACCACGTGCGCGAGCTCGCTACTGGCCCCGGGCAGCAGAACCGCGAACTCCTCCCCGCCGTACCTGCAGAACAGGTCGCGCGGCCCGATGCTGCGCGCCATCGCCGCGGCGACGCCAACAAGCACCGCATCGCCGATCGCATGCCCATGGGTATCGTTGATGCGCTTGAAATGGTCGAGGTCAAGCAGCAGCACCGCCACGGGCGCGCCGTTCAGGGCGCCCTGCGCCAGTTCGGTTTCGGCGAGGCGCGTGAAGGTGGCACGGTTCAGCGCGCCGGTCAGTCCGTCGCGCGAGGCCGCCTCCTGCAATGCCCGTTCGGATACCTCCTTGCCGAGCGCCACCATCGAAAAGCTGGACACCACGATTAGCATCAGAACTGCGACCGTCGTCGCCTCCGATCCGAACGGCACGGCGAAGCCAGGGTCGTCGGGTCCGTAAAGCAGAAACGCCGCGAGCCGCATAGCGTAGAAGGCGGCGCCGAGTGCCCACGCTCCGGCCAGCACTGCGCTGTTGCGCAGCCGCGGCGCCGGGGCGCGCAGGCACTCATAGGCTGCCAGCGAGTTGAACACCACGACCCAGCCGGCCAGCAGCGGGAAGCCGCTCCAGGTCTGCAGCGGATGATCGAGGACGAAGGGGAGCCCGATAGTCAGCGCCACCGGAACAAGCCACATCGCCAGCTGCGTCCGGCGCTTATTGAAGGACCGCGCGCCTACCCAGAGCAGAGCCGAACCAGCCACCACGAAGCCGTTCCCGAACGGGTTCAGGACCAGGAACTCCGTCCGTTGCGCCGCCACCGCGTAGATCAGCGCGGGGCTGATGGCGCAGAGGAACGCCACGCCCCACCAGCGCAGCGCCGGGTCTGGTCGGCCGCGCATGTCGAGCAGGAAGAGCACGCCCGAGGTGCCCGTCACCAGCGCGGAGACGAGATAAAGAGTGGTGAGGTCGAGAATCATTTAAATGCGCCTGGGTATTATCGGGCGCAGCCTAGGCCATCATCCTTAAAGGTTTGCGGCCGCCCCCGCCTGAGCGAGGGTGGCCACGCCTGCAGCATCCGCTAGACCGCGCCGCTGAAGGTATCGCACTGGCTCACATCGCCGGTGTCCATGCCGCGCTTGAGCCATGCCATGCGCTGCGCCGATGTCCCGTGAGTGAAGTTACGCTCGCTGACCTGCCCGCGCGTCAGCGTGTCGTCACCGATCTGGTTGGCCGCGCGAATCGCTTCCTCGGTGTCGCCCTGCTCGAGGTAGTTCTGGCGCTTGGCGAAGTTCGCCCACACGCCGGCGTAGCAGTCAGCCTGCAGCTCTACCTTCACCGAATAGGCGTTCTGCTCCTCCTGGCTCATCGAGCCACGCTGGCGGTTGAACTCGGGCAGCACGCCGGTCTGGTCCTGCACGGCATGCCCGATTTCATGGGCAATCACATACGCCTGCGCAAAGTCCCCCGGCGCCCCGAACTGCTGGCGCAACTGGTCGTAGAAGCTGAGGTCGATATAGACCTTTTTGTCGTTCGGACAATAGAACGGCCCTGAAGCCGCCTGCGCCACCCCGCAGCCCGACTGCGTGGTGTCCGTGAACAGCACCACCGTTGGCGGCTGATAGGTCAGCTGGTTCTGTGAGAACACCTCGCTCCAGAGGTCCTCGGTGTCCTTCACCACGACGCCGACGAAGTTCGCCAGCTCGTCCTCGCCGGCATTGGTCGATGGCGACCATTGCTGGTTGCTCGATGGCGCCGTGCTGCCGCCGCCGCCCGTGATCATGTCGATGGGGTTCTGGCCCGTCGTAAACCAGATGATCCCCAGCACCACGATAATGCCGACGATCCCCAGCCCGCCGCCACCGGCGCGCCCTGTCGGTATCCGCATGCCACCCGGCAGTCCGAAACCGCCTCGCCGGCCGCCCAGCCCACCACCGCCCGAATTCCGGCGATCCTCGATATTCGAACTGCGCTGCCGGCCCTGCCACTTCATCGACGCTCTCCCTGAGCGGCTCCGACCCGATATCCAGGTCGGCACCGTCCTAAATTGACCCAACGCCACTTCCGGCGCACTGTCCAGTTTGCCGTGTCATTGCAGCGTCACCTTGGCGGGGCATCTGAGGCCACCATCGCCCACTCGCCCTTAACAGGCTAGACGCGCCACCCGTTCCAGTCGCGGCGATGCCTTTCTCAACGAATTGGGAGACGTCCATGAATTACTCCATTTCCCGCCGTGCCTTCCTCGCCGGCACCGCCACCGTCGGCGCCGCCGTGGTGATGCACCCCTTTGCAGTCCAGGCCGCAGCCGGCCAGGCCCATTTGCGCATCATGGAAACCACCGACCTGCATGTCGCGGTCTTCCCCTATGACTACTACGCCGATGCGCCCAACGACACGCTCGGCCTCGCCCGCACCGCCGCCATCATCGAGGCGATCCGCGCCGAAGCCGGCAACTCGGTGCTCGTCGACAATGGCGACGTCATCCAGGGCAACCCGATGGGCGACTACATCGCCTACGAGAAGGGCCTCGCCGACGAGACCCACCCGATCATCGCCGCCATGAACACTCTCGGCTACGAGGCCGGCACGCTGGGCAACCACGAGTTCAATTACGGTCTGGAGTTCCTCGACGCCGCTCTCAAGGGCGCCAACTTCCCCGTCGTCTCCGCCAACTTGGTAAAGGGCGAACTCGCCGCCGATCCGCTTGGCGACACCACCTACATCGCCCCCTACCAGATCGTCGAGAAGGAGCTCACCGACGGCGCCGGCGCCAAGCGTACCGTCAAGCTCGGCTTCATCGGCTTCCTGCCGCCCCAGATCATGACCTGGGATTCCACGCACCTCGCCGGCAAGGTGAACACCCGCGACATCGTCGAGACGGCGAAAGCCTACGTGCCGAAGATGCGGGCGGAAGGAGCCGACCTCGTCATCGCCCTGGCCCACACCGGCATCGCCACCGACGCCGGCAGCGGCGCCGAGAACGCCGCCCTGCAACTCGCCGCCGTCGATGGCGTCGATGTTGTCGTCACGGGCCACCAGCATCTGGTGTTCCCGAACTCCAAGGATTTCGAGGGCCTCGAAGGCGCCGACATCGAGAAGGGCACCCTCGCCGGCAAGCCCGCCGTGATGGCCGGCTTCTGGGGCTCGCACATGGGCCTCATCGACCTGATGCTGGAGCAGGCCGACGACGGAAAGTGGTCGATCGTCTCCCACACCTCCGAAGCCCGCCCGATCTCCGAGCGTGTCGACGGCAAGGTGCAGCCTAAGGTCGAGAGCGTCGCCACCGTCCTCGCTGCGGCGCAGGAGGATCACGACGCCACCCTCGCCTATGTCCGCCGTGCCGTTGGCGAAACCGCTGCTGCGCTCCACTCCTACTTCGCCCTCGTCGCCGACGACCCGTCCGTGCAGATCGTCAACATCGCGCAGGCCTCGTACCTCAGCCAGATGCTGAAAGGCACCGAATGGGAGGGCCTCCCGCTGCTCTCCGCCGCAGCGCCGTTCAAGGCCGGCGGCCGCGGCGGCCCGGACTACTACACCGACGTCCCCGTCGGCCCCGTAGCGATCAAGAACGTCGCCGACCTCTACCTCTACCCCAACACCATCCAGGCCGTGGTGATCACCGGCCAGGACGTGCAGAACTGGATCGACCGCTCCGCCGGCATCTTCAACCAGATCGATCCGGCCCAGCCGGACCAGCAACTGATCAACCTCGACTTCCCGGCCTACAATTTCGATGTCATCGACGGCGTGACCTACAGGATCGACGTCACCAAGCCGGCGAAATACGGCCCCAAGGGCGAGGATATCGGCAACACCGAGAGCCGCATCCTCGACCTCAGCTACGGCGGCCAGCCGATTGACCCGGCGCAGAAGTTCGTAGTCGCCACCAACAACTACCGCGCCGGCGGCGGTGGCACCTTCCCCGGCATCGGCCCCGACAAGATCATCTTCAAAGGTCCCGACACCAACCGCGACCTGATCGTGCGCTACATCGTCGAGCAGAAGACCATCCAGCCCAAGGCCGACAGCAACTGGTCGCTCGCCCCCTTTGGCACCACCGTGCTGTTCGAAACCGGGCCGAAGGCCGCCGAACACCTCGCCGATGTCACCGCGGTCAAGATCGAGGCCACCGGCGACACCAATGCCGACGGCTTCGGCGTATACCGCATCAGCAACTGACACATCCGGCCGGCATCCCTTCGGGGTGCCGGCCACTTTCCCTCGCCCGTGCGCCATCAAAAGCCTCGGTGCACTCCAGCCATTCCCGTGTATGCTCGCTCCGCCTTGGGAGAAACGCGATGCGCCTGATGCCCGTGCTGGTTGCCCTCCTCGCCTGTTCGAGCCCGACGCTCGCGCAGGACGATCCAACCGCTTGCTGGGGCCGGGTCGAAGGCCAGACCCCGGTGAACACCTTCTTCGACAAGCAGGCCACGAACTTCTGGCGGCAGATGCTCCAGCAGGCCGACGGCCAGTTGATGGCCCAGATGTCCGGCGTCTACTACGGCGAGCGCAACTCGCCCGACGGCCTCTACGTCAATCGGCAGTATCGCAGCTTCGAGCCCAACGGGCTGTTTCAGTATCAGGACCAGACCTGCTCCATCGGCATGCCCGGCGCGCCCTGCTCGCAGAACCAGGGCACCGGCGAGTGGCGCGCCGTGAACCAGGCGGACGGCACCAGCTACTTCATGATCCGCTTCTCCGACATGGTGCAGACCGCCGCCTGTTCTGGCCAGCGCATCCAGTTCAACGGCAACGGCTTCGTCGACGAGGGCGGCATCTACTGGACCCGCATGCAATAGACATGCTCCGCCTCACCGACGGCTTCGGCGTCTACCGCATCAGCAACTGACGCATCGGCCGCCATCCCTTCGTTGGTGCCGGCAACTTTCCGCTTGCCCGTGCGCCCGGCATCGCCTTTCCTTCCGCCACTTGAGGAGGAAATCATGCTGCATACCGAAGCCCGCCACCCCGATGGCGTCGTCATTCCGCGCCGCCGAGCCATCGGTCTTGCCTCCGATCACGCCGGCTTTCCGATGAAGGGCTTCATCCGCGATCTCCTCGCCCAGCACGCCGACGAGGTGATTTCCCTCGGCGCCGAATCGACCGAGCCGGTGGATTTCCCCGACGTCACCCGCAAGGCGGTGCAACTCATCCTCGATGGCCGGGCCGAGCGCGTGGTGCTCGTTTGCGGCACCGGCGCAGGCGCCTGCATCGCCGCCAACAAGGTCAACGGCATCCGCGCCGCCGTCGCCACCGACACCTACGTCGCCCGCCAGTCCGTTATCCACGACGACGTCAACGTGCTCTGCATCGGCGCCTGGATCGTCGGCCCACAGGTCGCGACCGATATCGTCCGCGCCTTCCTCGCCGCCGAGTTCTCCACCGAGGAGCACTTCCGCCGCCGCGTCGAAAAGCTCACCGCCCTCGAACGCGAGCAGCGCGGCCAATGACCCTCACCGTCGCCTATGTCGGCAATGCCGAAAGCCAGGATATCAGCGTCTTCGCCCTCGCCGCCGATGGCACCCTGACGGCTATTGAGACGGTCCCCGTCCCCGGCCCGGCTACGCCCGGCGGCTCGCTGCCCCTCGCCGTGACCGCCGATCGCCAGCGCCTCTACGTTGCGCTCCGCAACGAGCCGTACAGTGTCGTCGCCTTCGCCATCGCCCCCGAAACCGGCCGCTTGACCGCCCTCGGCTCCGGCCCCCTCGCCGACTCGATGGCCTACATCTCCGTCGACGCCACCGGCCGCCACCTGTTCGGCGCCTCCTACGGCGGCAGCAAGGTCAGCGTGAACGCTATCGGTGCCGACGGCGTCCCCGGCGACATCCGCCAGATCCTCGCGAGCGAGCCCAAGGCCCACGCCATCCTCGCCGATCCCACCAACCGGTTCGTCCTCGCCACCAGCCTCGGTGGTGACGCCATCCACCAGTTCCGCATTGACCTAGACACCGGGCTGCTGTCACCCAACGATCCGCCGCTCAAGCGCATCGGCCCGCCCGGCGGCGGTCCCCGCCACTTCGCCTTCGGCCCCGACGCACGCTTCGTCTACCTCCTGAACGAGTTGGACGGCACCGTACACGTCCTGCCGTGGGACCCATCCACCGGCACCCTCAGCGACGAGTTGCAGTCCATCACCGCCATGCCCGCCGGCTTGTCTGCCAAGCCCTGGGGCGCCGACATCCATGTCACCCCCGATGGCCGCTTCCTCTATGCCTCCGAGCGCACCACCAGCACGCTGGCCGCCTACCGCATCGAAGCGACCAGAGGACGCCTTACCGGCATCGGAACATTCCCCACCGAAGCCCAGCCCCGCGCCTTCGCCATCGATCCATCGAGCCGCTACCTGCTATCCGTCGGAGAGCTCTCGAACGCCCTCACGGTTCACGCCATCGACTCCTCGACCGGCGCCCTCACCGCCATCAGCTCAACCCCCGTTGGCCGCAAGCCCAACTGGGTCGAGATCACTTCCCTCCCCTGACATCGCCCCGATGAACCCGCGCTTCTCCCTCGTGATCGTCGCTCTGCTGCTCGGCCTTGGCAGCGCCTTCCTGCTGCTCAAGCCACCCACCACGGACACTCCGCAGGCGCCCGCCCCTGCCGAACCGGCAGAACCGGCCGAGACCCCGCCCCCGGAACGTCGCACCCGGCCAGCCGAGTCCGATGCATTCTTCATCCTCGCCGTGAGCTGGCAGCCCGCCTTCTGCGAATCCGCATCCGGCAAGCCCGAATGCCGCAGCCAGTCGCGCGACCGCTTCGACGCCAGCCACTTCACCCTCCACGGCCTGTGGCCGGAGGACCAGTATTGCGGCGTCTCTGCCCGTGACGAGGCCACCGACCGCGACGGCCGCTGGTCCGCCCTGCCCGCCCCAGACCTGTCGTCCGCCCTCCGCCGCGACCTCGAAACTGCAATGCCCGGCACGCTCTCGCAGCTCGACCGGCACGAATGGATCAAGCACGGCACCTGTTTTCCCGGCGATGCCGAAGCCTATTTCGCCGCCTCCCTCGCCCTCCTCGACCAGTTGAACGCCTCCCCGGTCCGCGAGCTCTTCGCCGGCAACATTGGCAAGCGCCTCACCCAGCGCCAGATCCGCGCCGCCTTCGACAAGGGCTTCGGTCCCGGCACCGGCGACAGCGTCCGCATCGCCTGCGATGACGATGGCAACCGCACCCTCGTGACCGAACTCACCCTCGGCCTCTGGGGCACCATCGACACCGCCCCGGTCCTCGCCACCCTCCTCGAAGCGGCCAACCCCACCCGCGGCGGCTGCGAAGCCGGCATCGTCGACCCGGTCGGCCTGCAATAGGCCGAGCAGCACTTCCTTAACCCAACCGCTTCACCCGCCTGCAACGCCAAGCCGCGTATGACATTTCGCCGTCATTCCGGAGCGCGCCAGATGTCCGCTGATTATGCCCTCGCCATTTCGGGCCTGAATAAGAGCTTCGACCGCCCCGTCGTCATAGACCTCGAGCTCAAGGTCAGAGCGGGCGAGTTCTACGCCCTGCTCGGCCCCAACGGCGCCGGCAAGACCACTATCCTCCGCATGGTCGCCGGCCTGCTGAAGCCCGACGCCGGCTCCATCTCGGTCTACGGCATCGACGCGCAGCGCGACCCCATCGGCGCAAAATCCATCATCGCCTGGGTCTCCGACGAACCCATGGTCTACGACCGGCTGACCCCGCTAGAGTACCTCGAGTTCGTTGCCGGCCTCTGGCGTGTCGATGCCCGCCAGGCCGAAAAGCACTCCAACGAACTCATCGATTGGCTGGGCCTCCGTCCCCACGCCAACGAGCGCTGCGGCGGTTTCTCCAAGGGCATGCTGCAGAAGGTCGCCCTCGCCGGCGCCCTCGTGCACGACCCGCGCCTCATCATCCTCGACGAGCCCCTCACCGGCCTCGATGCCGGCTCCGCCCGCCAGGTGAAGGATGTGCTCAAGCAGAAGGTGGCCGAAGGCGTCACCGTCATCATGACCACCCATATCCTCGAAGTCGCCGAGCGCATGGCCGAGCGGATCGGCGTCATCAACCATGGCCGCCTCGCCGCCGAAGGCACCCTCGCCGAACTCCGCGCCCGGATCGGCCGCGAAACGACGCTCGAGGAAATCTTCCTCGATCTCGTCGCGCAGAAGGAAGCCGACATCGCTGTGGAAGCGGCCGCATGAGCTTCGCGCCCGCCACTCTCCCCTGGTTCGCCGCACACGAGTTCCGCATCGCCTGGCGCGACTGGCTGGCCGTGACCACCGGCGGCAAGAGCGTCCGCTCGATCGTCCTGTTCGTCGTCCTCGCCCTGTTTTACGCCGGCCTGCATCTCCTCGCCAACGCGCTGATGACCCCCTGGATCAACTCCGGCATCGGCCCGGACAAGCAGACCCTGGTCCTCATCACCGGCACCGGCTTCCTGTTCTGGACCGTCATGCTCTCTCAGGCGCTCGAGTCCGTCACCCGCGCCTACTACGCGCGCTCCGATCTCGACCTGATCCTGTCGTCTCCCGCCCCCGCCGAGCGCGTCTTCGCGGTCCGCACCGGCGCCACAGCCTTCGGCACCATCATCCTCGCCTGCCTGCTCGCCAGCCCGCTGATCAACGTGCTGGTTGCCCATGAGGGCCTGCATTGGCTGAGTGCCTATGGCGTGCTCGCCGGGTTCGGCGCCATCGCGGCCGCCATCTCGGTACTGGTCACGGTCGGCCTCTTCCGCACCATCGGCCCAGCCCGCACCCGCCTCGTCGCGCAGATCATCGCCGGCATCGTCGGCGCCGGCTTCATCATCGGCATCCAGGCCATCGCGATCCTGTCCTTCGGCAACATGAACCGCTTCCAGGTTCTGCAGGATCCGCAGTTTGTCGCCGGCATGCCCGATCTCGGCAACATCCTCTGGCTGCCCGCCCGCGGCGCCATGGGCGATATCTTCGACATGGCGCTGGTCGTCGTCTTCGGCCTCGCGGCACTCAGCCTCGTGATCAGCCTGACCTCGCGCAGCTTCGCCACCTACGCCATCGCCGCCGCTGGCGTCGCCGCTGCTCGCGTCCAGCAGTCAGCCTCGACGCGCCCCTTCCGCAAGACCAGCCAGCGCCACGCCCTGCGCGTCAAGGAATGGAAGCTGCTCCGCCGCGATCCCTGGCTGCTCAGTCAGTCGCTGATGCAGATCCTCTACCTCTTCCCCCCGGCGCTCTTCCTGTGGGTCAGCTACGGCCAGTCGGCCGGTACCTACGTCGTGGTCATCCCGGTCATCGTCATGGCCGCAGGGCAGCTCGCGGGCGGCCTCAGCTGGCTCGCCATCTCCGGCGAGGACGCGCACGATCTTGTCGTCACCGCCCCCATCCATCCGCGGGCCGTGCTGATCGCCAAGATCGAGGCCGTGCTGGTCTCCATCAGCGTCATCTTCGCCCCGGTCCTCGCCATGGTGTGGATCGCCTCGTGGGATCTCGCTTGGGTCACCGCCATCTTCGTCGCGATCTCGGCCAGCTCGGCGACCGCCATCCAGCTGTGGTTCCGCGTGCCGATGCGCCGCTCCATGTTCCGCCGCCGCCAGGTTGCGAGCCGCGCCGCCACCATCTCGGAGGCCCTGAGCTCGATCATGTGGGCCGGCTGCGCCGTCTTGGCGGCGGGCGAGGAATGGCTCGCCCTCCTCCCCGGCATCCTGGCGGTCGTGGTGCTCATCGTCGCCTGGGCTATCAGCCCCAAGGGCAAGCGCGTCTAGGCGTCCTGCCCCGCGGGCGCAATCCAGGCGGCCACCAGCGCCCCGACCAGCACCAGCGCGCCGACCGGCCCCAGCCAGGCGAGCCCCAGGTGCTGCAGCACCAGGCCGCCCACCACCGCCGACAGCGCCCCGCCGATATTCATCGAGGTGAGGTTGAGCGCTGCCGACAGTTGCACCGATTTCGGCGCCAGCGAAGCCAACCGGTGCAGCTGCGGCGGCATGTAGCCCCAGGTCACCGCGCCGTAGATGAACATGAACGGGAAGAACGCCGCCACCCGCAGCCAGTGTGGCAGCGGCGCCAGCAGCGGCAGCACCGCGAGTAGCACGATGCTGACCCCGAGCAGCAACAGCGTCGTCTGCTTGGCCCCATAGCTGTCGGCCAGCCGGCCGGCGAAGTGATTGCCGAAGATCGCGCCGAGCCCGAAGGCGACCATCACCACCGGCAGCAGCGACTTATCGATGCCGATGAGGTCCGTCGCCACCGGCGCGAGGAAGTTGAAGAACACGAACACGCCCATCACCGCGAGCCCGGCCGTCAGCAGTGTCATCGGGATACCGCGCACGCCGAGCACGCTCAGCCGCTCCCTGAACGTCCTCCGGTCGCCGTAGATATCGCCGGGCAGCCGCAGCCACATCGTCACCGCCGCAATGATGGCGATCAGCCCCACCCCCATGTAAGCCACCCGCCAGCCCATCGTATTGGCAACGAACGCCGCCAGCGGCGCACCGACCGCAATGGCGATAGAGCCGCCCATAACCACCGTCGAAATGGCCCGACCGCGCTTGCCGGGAGCAGCAAGGGCCACCGCCGTCGACTGCGCCGTCGACGTGAACAGACCCGCTCCACTTGCCATCAGCGTCCGGGCCGACAGCAGCAGCAGGTAGCCAGGCAGCAGCCCGAACAGCAACGCCATCGTGCCGAACAGCAGCTCGCCGCCGGCCACCACCGTGCGCCGGTCCACATGCCCTAGCAGGGTCGCAAGGATCGGCGTGCCGATGCCGTAGCAGATCGAATAGACGAAGATCAGCCAGCCGGCCTCCGGCAGGCTCACCCCCACTTCGGCGGCCACGTCTGGCATGACGATGACGATAAGGGAACTCTCGACGCTGCCGGCGAAAGCCCCCAGCGCCAGCAACACCAACCGCATATCCATGAAAGTCAGAACCCCTCGTGACCCGAGCACTACGAGGGGCCGCGAGTCCGGTCAACGAGAGCTTGGTAGTACCCGGGACCCGGCAGGAGAATCGTCTCGAACTGCCACTCCCCCGGCTTCCTCGACTCGATCATCCGGAGTACCCGTCACCCCGCGCTGCCCGACCACGATCGAGGAACCAAGTGACCCTCACCTACCGCAAGGCCGTCGAAGCCGACCTGCCTTACATCGTGCAACTGCTGACCGAAGATGCCGTCCGCGTCACCGACGACCGGCCGGACGAGCCGTTCCACCCGCGCTACGTCGCTGCGATGCGCGAGCTCGACAGCGATCCGAACCAGATGATGATGCTTGCGGTGCTGAACGGCGAGACGGTCGGCACCATCCAGCTCACCTTCATCCCCGGCATTGCCGGGCTCGGCACAAAGCGCTGCCTCGTCGAGGCCGTGCACATCTCACCGGCGCATCGCAGCAAAGGACTCGGCACTCAGATGATCCAGTGGGCCATAGAACAGGCGCGCCATCGCGGCTGCGGCATGGTGCAACTGACGTCGAACAAGAAGCGCCTCGACGCACACCGCTTCTACGAGCGGCTGGGCTTTCTCAAGAGCCATGAAGGCTTCAAGAACTACCTCTGAGCCGCCCCGGCGGTCCTCAACGTCACCGCTACCTGGTCGGCGCGCTCTCCGGGCCCGGCGATTTCGTGCGGCCCAAAGCCGTTCGCTTCGTTGACGTTGAGCAGCACGTTGATCTTGCGCAGTCCGAGCACTTCCTCCAGCCCGCCATACTCGCCAGCCACGAGGAGGGGTGCAGATGGATCGAACGTCTCCAGCATGGCGATCACGTCGCCCACGGTAAGACCAGTGCCGTGTGTCGACTGCAAAACCAGGTGACCGTCAACAACATCAAGCACTTTAAGCGACCTTCAAATATTGCTTGAAGTGAATCATGCGTGGAGTTTGGCGGTCGCGCACCCCTCAAATTGGGGGAATCGCCCGGCGATTCTTCGTGGCTGTCAAAAAAGCTGCAGACGGGCCACCAGATGCCCGAGTTCGGACTGCTTCCGAATTCCCAGTTTGTCGTAAACCGTCTTCAACGTCGAACGGGCCGTGTGCTCCGAAATCCCCAGCTCGTTGGCCGCCTCTCGCGCCCCGAGCCCGACACCGACAAGCGCCCCCAACCGCGCCTCCGCGGCAGTAAGTCCCGATAATTGCAGCATTTCCGCCGCATCGCGCCGCTCTGGTCCGCGCGGATCGCCCAGCAGCACCAGCGCCGCCTCGCCGCCATGCCGTCCGTGCTCGAGCGGCATCACATAGGCGAACAACTGCCTGCCTCCCGGCCGCGTCAGCGAGATCGGAGCCGACACCCGCGGCCCGCTCCGGGCGATCGACAGTTCCAGCGCCTTGCGCAGCGCATCCTTTTCTTCCTGCACCGCGCTAAGCAGCGTCTCGCCGAGGCGTGGTCCATCGCCGCCCAGCATCGCTTCTCCACTCGGGTTGATGCCGATCAGCGTCCCGTCCTGTTTCACGATGGCTGCGGCCCGGCCCGTATCCTCGATCAGTCCGAGGAACAGCGCCCCAGGATCCCCGCTGGTACCCCCGACGACGCGCGGCTCGCTCCAGATCGAGTTGACCTGGATGGCATGCAGCGCGAACACGAACTCTTTCGGACGAAAGGCCCGGAAGAGTTCCGGTGCGGCATCGGTGATCTCCACCGTCACGACTTCGGCCTCGGCGATGTCGGAGACGTTGGAATCGGCATGCTTGATCACCCCGGCCTCGGTCACCCCGAAGAACGTATCGACGCCCGCGAGGTCTCGGCGGGGATTGCCGGTCGGTCTTACGATGGCGCGCAACCATTCGACGCCGTCGACTTCAGCCACCCCGTGCAGCAGCCCGTCGTCCTGCCAGGTTCGCGCCGTGCCGATCGTGGTCTCGCCCGAGTACAGCCGCCGCAGGAGCCCTGCCCCCGGCTCGTCCATCACGTTGCCGACCACCAGCATGCCCTCGCCGGCATCCGAACCGGGCATACCCTCGACCGACACTCCCACCAGGGCGCGCCTGTATGGCGCCAGCCCGAGCCCCGTCTGCGCCTGGTAGATGCCGAGCACGCCGATGCTGGCTTCCGTCAGCACCAGACCAGCCGGGATGTACGGAGCAACCCGCGCGGTATCGATCTTGAAGCCGACCCACAACACATCGGTGGCGACCTTGTGGAACGGCGGTTCGGCGTCCTTGCCGCGCCGGCGAGAACCCGACGAACGGGTGTGGATCAGCCGTTCACGCAGCACGGCTTGTCCCTCCCGCAACGACTGGATTCGACACGACTAACCCCTGGTTCCGCATAGCCCGTAGCATGCGACAAGATGACACTTCTGCAATCGTTTTCATTTGATCGGCCAATGCAGGCCGGAACGCGCTCAATTCTTTAGTCCATCGCCCGCAGGCGCATCAGCACCTCAGGCGGAATTCGGTAGTCGCGGATCACGTCGCGCTGGTCGCGCACTCCGCACAGTTCGCGCTGGATGAAGTATTTCCAGACTTCGCGCGCCG
>CAIMLX010000242.1 GCA_903842455.1 uncultured Hyphomicrobiales bacterium
CTGAAGATGGCAACTTCCCTGCCTCGCCTCACCTATGGCTGTACGCAGCTGAACTCGACGAAATCATTCGCGCGTCACAGCTCCTGCTTACTGGTGCTGCGACGGTCGACGATATGGCCGCGTCGCTGCAGCAAGTTCACGACGCACAAGCCGCTGCGAACTGACCAAACTCTATCGAGGCGGGTTGATACACATCAACCCGCCGTTTTCCAAGCTGGGAACTCCTGATGGCTTCGACCGAGAACCGTAAGGCCGACCTGAGCGGGTATATCTGCTTCGCGCCCGCTCTAATCCTAATTGTCGGCCTTAAACTGTACCCTCTGGCGATGGGTGCGTTCTACAGCTTTACCAACTGGCGCGGCGGGCCAAAATGGGAATTCATCGGACTCGCCAACTACGAGCGAATGCTAAAGGATCCGGCCTTTGTCGCTTCGATGATCAACGCGGTCAAAGTCCTCTTCACATTGCCGCTTTGGGTTGGTCTACCTCTCGTTCTGGCGTTCTTTATCTTCCAGCGGACACCAGGGTGGCGTTTTTTTAGGGCGGCCTTCGTCTTCCCCTACATCGTGGCGCCGGTCATAGCGGGTTACATATTCGCCTTCGTGCTCGGTCTCGATGGGCCCGTCAATCTTCTACTACGGGCGGTTGGGCTCGGGTTTGTCGCGGTTCAATGGTTCGGCACGGTAGACACGGCGCTCTGGGCCCTGGTTGGTGTCGCGCTATGGAGCTACTTCGGGCTCGGTGTCATCATCTATCTCGCAGGAATGGCAAACATTCCAGGTGACTACTTCGAAGCAGCGAAGCTGGATGGAGCAAGCTGGTTTCAACAGCTTGTTCTTGTCGGTATTCCAGTACTGCTGCCGACAATTGGGTATTGGTCGGTCGTTTGCACCGCTGGAATGTTGATCTGGTTCTTTCCCTATATCTACGCTGTGACCGGTGGTGGACCCGGATATGCGAGCATGCTGCCCGAATACTACATCTATCAGGTGTCCACAAAGCATGCTCAGCCGGCTTATGCCTCAGCGATGGGTTTGGTTCTGTTCGCTTACATAAGCATTGTCTCGTTTGCGCAGGTCCGATTCATGTACTCCGGCGGAAAGGCGACCCGCTCGTGAGCTTCTTTGCCCGCCACTCGACCCGCATCCTCATCTTCACGATCCTCGTAGTCCTCGCGGGCACAACGATCTACCCCCTGGTATTCGTATTCAGTACGGCCCTTAAGACGGACGCACAGTTTGCGGCAGATCGCTTCGGCCTCCCACTGCAGCCGACCATTGCCAACATCCTTCTTGCTGCGGAGCGAATGGATATCTGGCGTGCTGCGTTTAACTCACTCGTAACCACCATCGGGGGGGTCATCGGGGCCTGGGCGATTTGCCTTCCACTGGCTTTCGCGGCCACCAAGCTGCGGTTCCGTGGGCGCGACGCATTGTTCGCGTTGACCCTTGCCTCGATGCTCATTCCTGTCCAGACGATTCTGTTTCCATTCTACCTCGCAGTAAAAAATCTGGGACTCGTGAACCAGCACGCGGGGTTGATCATCTCATTTGTGACGTTCGCCATACCGATCACCGCCTTTCAAATAGCGGCTTACCTTCGAAACATCCCAGACGAGATCATTGAGGCGGCTCGGGTGGACGGCGCCTCAACCGCCCAGCTCTTGTTCTATATCGTGTTGCCGATGTGCCGTCCGGTTCTCGCCGTCACCGGCATTATCAACTTTATCTGGATGTGGAACGATATTTTGCTTCCGGTGCTGATCTTGCAGGTGCCGGGGAGTCGCACGCTTATGATCAACGCCGGCCTCCTAAAGGGGCAGTTTGGGAGTTCCACGACGCTCATTTCGGCAGGCTTGGCGCTCGCGATTATCCCGGTACTGGTGATGTTCTTGTTGGCGCAGCGTCAGATCATCCAAGGCATGACAACAGGCGCGGTCAAGTGAGGGAGAGCGGAGTGATGCGAATTGGTCGTCGGGCGCGTGTCACATCCGAGGGCGTGACCGCTTATAGAGCCGCACATGCTGAAGTGTGGCCTGAGCTTGTTGAGCTGAACAGGGCCAGCGGGATCAGGAATTACACTATCTTCATTGATGGTTTGGAGTTGTTTTCGTACTTCGAGGTCGACGACTACGAAGCCGCAGTTGCCTTACTTTCTGACAGTGAACTAGCCGGAAAGTGGCAAGCCTTAATGGCGCCACTCATGGACAGTGCCACTCAATTGGCGCCGTGGGCGGTGCTTGACGAAGTGTTCCATCAGGACTGAGCGAAAAAAGATCATGACACTCACGCGTATTGCGGACATTCAAGTTCATAACCTCCGCTATGAGGTGCCCGGCGTCGGCTTCAGCTACGGCGGTGGGAAGCTCACCGGGCGGGTAACCTCGTTGCTTAAGGTGACGACGGAAGGCGGGACTGTAGGTTGGGGCGCCGCCTACAGTCATCCCACCTTGGTGCGAGTCATTGTTGAGACCCACCTTAGGCCTTTTCTCGTCGGCAAGGATGCCAACGACATCGTTGGCCTCTGGCAACGTATGTATCGGTTGACCCGCTGGTATGGCCGGAAAGGGGTTGCTATGTCGGCGCTGGGCGCGATCGATACGGCTCTGTGGGATCTGAAGGCCAAAACAATGCAGGAGCCGCTGTACCGGGTGCTCGGCGGTACTCGGGGCAGGGTGCCGGTTTACGCTAGCGCACTGCTATGGAACGACGATTTAAGCGAGTTAGCCGCGGAGGCGCACCGGCACATCGCATCCGGGTTCCGAAGAGTAAAGATGCGGCTGGGGCGCACCGAGGCCTACGATATTGAGGCAGTCAGGGCAGTTCGTGCAGCGATCGGCCCCGACAACGGCCTCATCGTCGATGCCTCGATGCGTTACGATCTCGATACTGCTGTCCGCATCGGCCGCATCCTCGAGGAACTCAAAGTCGTCTGGTATGAAGAGCCCTTCGAGCCTGAAGATATCGACAGCTACACAGCGCTGCGGAAACAGGTAAAGGTCCCAGTGGCCGCGGGCGAGAACGACTTTGGCGTGCAGGGCTTTCGGGAAATGCTGCGGGCCAGTGCTCTCGATATCGTTCAACCCGATGCCTGCCGTGCCGGTGGAGTGTCGGAGGTGCTTGCAATCGGCCGAATGGCCGAGACTTTCGGTGCTAAGGTAGCGACGCACACTTGGAGCGACGCAGTGGCGTTACTCGCTAACGCGCACGTCGTTAGTGCCCTGCCCAATGGCATAAGCGTCGAGATGGACCGCACCGGCAACCCATTCATCGACGAACTGCTGGTAACGCCGCTGCGGGTCGAGGACGGCATACTGATCCTACCTGATGCGCCAGGTCTCGGCGTAGAGATCAACGAGGCGACCCTTAGCCGGCTGGCGCTGCCCGTGGCAGACGCCGTTCCGGATGGGGCTTACTCTGACATGTCGTTCGGGTCGGCCTATGATTTCGTCATGCCGCCCTACCATCCCGAGGGGTGATCACGATGACCAAACCACTGCGCATCGCCGTCGGCGGCATGTTCACCGAGACCACCCATTTTCTGACCACAATCGTTGGGCTAGAGCATTGGCGAAATGGCTTTGTGCTTGAGGGCGACGAGGTCTTCGCGCTCCGAAATGCCACGTCCGAGGAAGCAGGAGTGTTGGCTGTGCTTGACGAGGTCGGAGCGAGCATCTTGCCTCTGGCCGCTGCTCGCACAGTGTCAGGCGGGCCGTCTTCTGACACTACTTACGCCTTCCTCAAGGAAGCCATTCTACAGCCCCTTCGGCGCGGCCTGCCTGTCGATGGCGTGCTCCTGGCGCTGCATGGGTCAATGACTGCAATCTCAGAAGATGATCCCGAGGGTGACCTTCTCGCGGCAGTACGTGAACTCGTTGGACCCGAGGTCCCGATCGTGGCTAGCCTCGACATGCATGCAAACGTCACCGCCCGCATGGTCGCCAGCAGCGACGCGATGGTGTCCTTCACTCGCTACCCCCACGACGATACCAAGGCAACGGGAGAACGTGCCGCGCGCCTTCTGCTGCGCATTATTGAGGGAACCCACGCAACGATGGCCCTCGCCAAAGTTCCCGTCTTGGTGAGCGGCGTCCGTGGTATGACCTTCGGCGACGCGCCCATGGTGCACCTCACCGCAGCGGCACGTGCCCTCGAAAAACAGCCTGGCGTGCTGTCGGTATCGATTATCCAAGTCCACCCATTCAACGATCTGCCGGGCATGGGTTCGGGAGCCATCGTCATCACCGACAACGATGCGGCGCGCGCGGCGAGTCTTGCCAAAGAGCTAGCCCAAGACTTCTGGAATCGGCGCCACGACTTCGAGCCGGAAGTTCTAAGTGTGGCAGAAGCAGTTGCGCGCGGTCGCGCGATCGCAGGCCAACCGGTAGTCTTGGTGGACACTGCCGATTGCGTGGGTGGAGGCGCCGCCGGCGATAGTATCGCCATGCTGCGCGACCTTCTCGCTCTTGGAGTGACAGAGCCGACCCTTCTGATGGTCGTCGATCCAGCCGCGGCGCAGCGTTGTGCGGTGGCCGGGATCGGCGCGCAACTGACGACGACAATTGGCTACGGTATTGATCCGAGCTGGGGCACGCCCATCACGGTCACCGGAACTGTCCGGCACTTGCTCGATGGAGAATTTGTCTACACAGGCGGAGCATACGGCGGCACCACGGCTCATATGGGTCTCAGTGCAGTTCTTGCCATCGGCTCCATCAGCGTTCTCGTCATGTCCCGACCAACTTATGACTGGGCGGATGAGCAGTTTCGCGCCGCCGGGCTCGACGTTCGGCAGGCGAAGTTCATCGGCGCCAAGAATCCAATGAACTATCACTTCGCTTACGACGGGTTAGCCAAAGCGCACTATGTGGTCGATCTGCCCGGCCCCAATCCGGCGTCTACGCGGGTGTTGCCTTACAAGCGAATGCAGCGCCCGTTCTTCCCATTTGATGAAGACATCGAGGGGCTGGAGCCGGCGCTATTTGTCAACCCGGGCGCTCGATGACATCGAGCAATCGACGGCTCGGCCGTCTCAGCCTCGGCACCGGTTCCCTTGGGGGACTGCAACGTCCGATTTCCGCGGCGACATTTTGCGCGACCATTGACGCGGCTTGGGATTCCGGCATCCGCTACTTCGACACAGCGCCCATTTATGGCCTGGGCGTTGCTGAGCAGCGCCTGGGTGCTAGCCTGATGCAGCGGCCACGGGAAGAGTTCATCCTTTCGACCAAAATCGGCCGCCTGCTCCGCCAACCTAACGAGCCCACAGGCTCGGCTGAGCTTGATCATGGGTATGATCAGGCATGGCACGACGTGCCGCGAAGGAAGTTGGTTGTCGATTTCAGTGCCGAGGCGACCTTGCGCAGTATCGACGAGAGTTTGGGCCGCCTAGGCTTAGATCGCATCGATATTGTTTACATTCACGATACCTTCGAGGAGCAACACTATAGAGCTGCGATGAAGGGCGCGTATCCAGCGCTGGAGCGGCTAAGACGGGAGGGCACAATTGGGTCGATCGGCGTTGGTATTGGTCGGATCGAGACGTTGCGGCGCTTCGCTCAGGACGGGGATTTCGATTACTTTCTCGTCGCAGGCCGCTACACGTTGCTCGATCACGAGGGGGCAGGGCCGCTGCTCACGGCGTGCACGCAGCGCAATATCTCGATCGTTCTAGGAGGCGTCTTCAACAGCGGTATCCTAGCGGATCCTTACTCCCAGGGCGCGTCCTTCGACTACCGCCCCGCGGACATCGCACGCATCGCTCGCGCTCGCCATCTTGAAAGCATCTGCCGAGACCACGGCGTGTCGCTGAAGGCCGCCGCTCTTCAGTTTCCATTGGCGCATCCCGCAGTCGAGACGGTGCTGCTCGGTAGCTCCTCACCTGAAGAGATATCAGAGAATGTGAGTCTTGCGGGCTTGGAATTGCCGGCCACATTATGGTCAGATCTTAGGGCTGCGCAGTTGATTTCCGCAGATATGCCAACGCCTTCAGCTGCCCCATGATCGACGCGCATGTACATTTCTGGCGGATAGCGCGCGGCGATAACTCGATCCGCTCGGACTCCCCACTCTATCGCGATTACGAGCCGGCGGAGCTTGCTCCGCAACTCGCGGCGGCGCGTATCGACAGTATCGTCGTTGTTCAGGCGGCGGCAACGCATGCCGAAAATCTCTACACTATTGGGCTTGCCCGCCTGCACCATTTCATAGCCGGCGTGGTGGTCTGGATAGATCCAAGCTCGCCCGCAATCGAAGAGGAGATCGCTGCGCTGCGATCGACGGGTATGGTCGTAGGCTGCCGCCCGATCCGAGACGACAACCTTTCAATTGCCTGGATGGCCGACCCCGGTCTGCGCCGGGGCTATGAAGCAATAGCCCTCGCTGGGATGCCGCTCGACATCTTGATCGAAGATCCGGACGAGTTGCCGCTGGTTGCGTTGCTTGCACGAGAAAATCCCTCGCTCTCGATCATACTTGACCACTGCGGCAAACCGGACATCGCTGGGGGCAGGATAGCACAATGGGCTCGTGACCTGGACTTGATCGCGGCTTGCCCGAACGTGACATGCAAATTCTCGGGCCTGCTCAGTAGAGCCGCGCCCGGTGCCGACACGGCTGACCTCGAACCGTACGCGTCGCATGTTTTCGCGGATTTCGGCGCATCGCGCCTTATGTGGGCAAGCGATTGGCCGCCCCTGACCCTCGCTGCGGATTACGCCCGTTGGCAACGCATCAGCGCCGAGCTTGCAACTTGCCTCGGCATAGACGGAATCACGTCTCTGACGTCTGGAACGGCGACACGTGTCTACGGGATTAAGGATCCCGCTGCTGAGGAGCGCGCATGAACAACATTGATCTGAATGGCCGGTTTGCGGTCATCACTGGCGGGGCGCAGGGGGTGGGCTATGCCGTTGCACAACGCATCATCGCGTCGGGCGGGCGGGTCGCTCTCTGGGATATCGACCCAGGCGTCACAGCTGCTGCCGAGACACTCAGCGCGGGAACCATTGGCATTGTCCTGGACCTCACTGACGAGCACGCTGTTGCCGCCGCCGCCGAGGAGACAGAGAGGCTGTTCGGTCGAATCGACATTCTAGTCAATAGCGCTGGTATCGCGGGCAGTTCATTACCGGTCGTCACATACTCCGCGAAGGAATGGCGGCGAGTGATCGATGTCGATCTCACCGCCGTGTTCCTCTGCTGCCGCGCGGTTGTTGCCGGGATGACGTCGCGCAACTACGGCCGCATCGTCAACGTCTCTTCAGTTGCAGGCAAAGAAGGCAACCCAAACGCGGCGCCTTACTCCGCCGCGAAGGCTGGCGTGATCGCACTTACGAAGTCGCTGGGCAAGGAACTGGCCGCAAGCAACATAGCTGTCAATTGCATCACCCCGTCGCCCATCAAGACCCGGATGCTCGAGCAGGTCTCGCCGGAACACATCAAGTATATGCTTTCGCGCGTGCCACGCGGCCGCTTCGCTGAGCTCCAGGAAGCTGCATCAATGATCGCATGGTTAGTAAGTGAAGAAAACTCCTTCACTACTGCGTCTACGTTCGATCTATCTGGAGGCAGGGCGACCTACTAGTCGACGGCCGGCCAAGTCTCCGACCACTGAGTGCCTCGCTGGCTAGCATCGTTCTTCGGAGACGTAGGGTGCGGGTAAAAGCCCATAATGCCGTGCTTCAGTGGGGACCACTTTGCAGGGGCAGACAACTGCCGCGAACAATCCAAAGGTCCATATTCTTGTTATTCGTCATTCGAAGGTTGGTTTAAAGATCACCAGTGCAAGTCGAGGATTTATCCCCTCAGCGGATGATGCGACGCCGCGCACATGAAGCCTGCCGACGTTACGAGGGGGAATATGTGGAGCAAACACATGTATAGCGACAGACGTCGAGTACTGGTGACAGGTTCAACGAGCGGCATAGGACTCTCTATCGCCAAGAGATTTGCTCAATTGGGCCATGATGTCGCGCTTAACAGCTTCGAGTCTGAAGCCGACGTGCACGCCGTGGTGCAAAGCGTTTCGTACGGTGCAACTGGTATCGTGCGCTATTTCCGTGCCGACCTCGCCGATCCGGGCCAGAGTTTCGGGCTCGTCGGACAAGTGATCGAGAGCTTTGGGCTCCTCGACATCCTCGTCAACAATGCTGGGATCCAGAAGGTGGCGCCAGTCGAGGCGTTCCCGCCCGCCGACTGGGACCGCATCCTCGCGGTGAGCCTGGGTTCTACGTTCCACACCATTCGCGCCGCGGTGCCCGGTATGGCCCAGCGCGGCTGGGGCCGAATCATCAACATTGCCTCGGCGCATGGCTTGCGCGCGTCGCCGTTCAAGTCGGCCTACGTCGCCACCAAGCACGGCGTCGTCGGACTGACCAAGAGCGTTGCGCTTGAGGTGGCGGAGTTAGGGATCACCGTCAATGCGATTTGCCCAGGCTATGTGTGGACGCCGTTGGTCGCAGGGCAGGTAGCGGACCAGGCCAAGGTGCACGGCATTAGCGAGAACCAGGTCATTCGGGACATCCTCCTCGCGCCTCAGCCCACTAAGCAGTTCGTACAGCCGGAAGAAGTTGCCGAGCTTGCAGTCTATCTGAGCAGCGACATGGCGCGCTCGATCACCGGGACTGCCATTTCGATCGACGGCGGATGGACCGCCAAGTGACGGCACGGCCTAGCGGTGGCTTAATGCGCGACCTTTGCCTCCGGGAGGCTACTGTGACAAAGCCTGAAGGCTGCGGTAGGCCGCGAGGCACTCCGGGTTGGCAAGCGCGGCGTCGTTGCCGATCGGCCGGCCATGGATTGTGTCGCGGACGGCGACCTCGGAAATCTTGCCCGAGCGCGTGCGCGGGATCTCCGGGATGGCAATAATCCTGGCGGGCACATGCCGTGGCGTCGCCCCAGAGCGGATGCTCGTCCGAATGGTCTTTTCTAGGTCCTCGGTTAGAGTCGTCCCTTCGCGCAGGCGCACGAACAGGATGACGCGCTGGTCGCCCTGCCAGTCCTGGCCGACCGCTACTGCTTCCATCACGTCGGGGATAGTCTCCACCTGCCGGTAAATTTCGGCGGTGCCGATGCGCACACCGCCCGGGTTGAGCGTTGTGTCCGAGCGGCCGTGGATAACGAAGCCCCCTAAAGGCCGCTCTTCGGCGAAATCCCCGTGCGCCCAGACATTGGGGAAGCGCTCGAAATATGCGGCCTTGTAGCGGCTACCGTAGGTGTCGCCCCAGAACCCGACAGGCATCGACACGTGCGCGTTGCGGCACACCAATTCGCCGGGGGTGCCTACGATCGACTTGCCGTCCGGGCTGAAGGCGGCCATGTCCATGCCCAGCATCGGCCCCTGCAACTCACCGCGCCGGACCGGTGCCGTCGGGTCGCCGCCGAGGAAGCAGCCGCAGATGTCGGTGCCGCCCGAGATCGAGGCGAGATGCACGTCGGCCTTCCAGTTCGAATATATGTAGTCGAAGCTCTGCGGCAAGAGCGGCGATCCGGTTGAGAGCACGGCCTTGAGGCTTTCCAGCGAGTGCGTCTTGGCCGGGGTCAGCCCCGCCTTATGGCAAGAGTCGATGTACTTAGCCGAGGTGCCGAAAATGGAGATCTGCTCGGCATCGATCAGGACCGGCATACGCGCCGCATCGGGGTAGGAGGGGTTGCCGTCGTAGGTCACGATGGTCGCCTTCGCGGCGAGCCCTGTGATCAGCCAGTTCCACATCATCCAGCCGCAGGTTGTGTAGTAGAACAGCCGCTCGCCCGCTTTGAGGTCGCAATGCAGCGCCTGTTCCTTCATGTGCTGCAGCAACAGGCCCCCGGCGGCGTGCACGATGCACTTGGGCTTGCCCGTGGTACCTGATGAGAACAGGATCACCATCGGCGCATCGAACCGCTGCTGGTGGAACGGGATCGGCTTTGGCGAATACGGCGCGAGCCATTCCGCGAGCGTCGCAGCTGGCTTCGAATACGCGCCGCGACGCGATCCGCACAGCACGATCTTTGTGACCGATGCCGTCTCAGCCACCGCGTTGATGCTGTCCGTGGTGTCGATGCTCTTGCCAGCATAGCCATAGCCAGACACGGCGACGAGCAGCTTCGGCTCGATCTGGCTCAGGCGGTCGCTGGCGCCTGCGGGCCCGAAGTCTGGCGAGCACGAGCCCCAGATGGCGCCGATCGCCGCCGAGGCGAGATAGAAGGCCACGGATTCGATGTCGTTGGTGACGATGCCAGCGACGCGGTCTCCCGGCCCAATGCCCTCCGCGCCCAGCGCCTGCACCAACTGCGTAACCAGATCGTAGAGCTCTCGGCGGGTGAGTGCCCGCCGCGTGCCGTCGTCGCGCCAAGCGATGTTCGCCGGCCGTTCATCCGGGTACGCAAGCAGGTTCTCCGCGTAGTTGAGCCGCGCCTCGGGGAAGAACTTAACGTCGCGCATATCGGCCGCTGGACGCACCGCCACCGCCCCCTTGTCGCCGATGATCGAAAGGAAGTCCCACAGTCGGCTGTGGAACGCCTCCGGCTCGTTGACCGACCAGGCGCGCAGCGCGGCATGGTCGGCCGGATCGAACCCAGCCTCCCGTGCAAAGCGCGCGATGTTGCTTTCCGCCGCCCGCTCCGGGCTCGGCCGCCAGACGATCTCGCCGGTCTCTGCGTCCTCAGACACGCTCGACCGCCATGGCAATTCCCATGCCTCCACCGATACACAACGTCGCGATACCGCGCTGCGCGGCCCGCTTCCGCATCTCGTGCAGCAGCGTCACCAGCACCCGCGCTCCTGAGGCACCGATCGGATGGCCGAGCGCGATGGCGCCGCCGTTGACGTTGACGCGGGCGGGGTCGAGCCCCAGCTCCGACACCACCGCGAGGCTCTGCGCCGCGAATGCCTCGTTGAGCTCCCACAGATCGACGTCGCTGGCCGTCCACCCGGCCCGCTCAAGTGTTCTGCGGCTCGCTGGAATAGGCCCGAGTCCCATCACCCGCGGGTCGACCCCGGCATGCGCCCAGGCGACGATCCGCCCCAACGGCGCAATGCCCCGGCGGCCGGCATTGGCCTCGTCCATCAACACCAGCGCCGCTGCACCATCATTGATGCCCGAGGCGTTGCCGGCAGTCACTGTGCCGCCTTCCATGAAAGACGGCTTAAGCCTGGCCAGCGCCTCGGCCGACGTTTCGGGACGGATGTGCTCGTCGGCGTCGATCGTGACCGGATCCTTACGGGAAGCGATTTCCACTGGCACGATCTCATCGACGAAGCGGCCGGACTTCACCGCCGCCGACGCCTTTTGCTGAGAGAGGAGGGCGAAGGCGTCCTGCGCATCGCGACCGATCTGGTGCTCGCGCGCGACGTTCTCCGCCGTTACACCCATCGGGTAGCCATAGAACACGTCCGAGAGCCCGTCGGTCATCACGGTGTCGCGCAGGCTCAGGTCGCCGAGTTTCTTGCCCTGCCTGATGGCGGCAACGTGCGGCGCATTGGTCATGCTCTCCTGCCCACCGGTGACAACGATGTCGGCGGTGCCGGTCATGATCTGCTGGGCGGCAAGCGCCACGGCCCTGAGTCCCGAGCCGCATACTTGGCTCACCGACGCAGCGGGCGCTGCATCGGGCAGCCCTGCAAGCCGCGCCGCCTGCCGAGCGGGGTTCATCCCTTGGCCCGCAACCAGCACTTGCCCTAACAGCGTCTCACTTACCTCTTCGGGCGGCACTCGCGCATCCGCGAGCGCTGCTCTTATGGCGATCGCTCCGAGTTCATGCCCCGCAAGCGGTGCCAGCGACCCGTTGAGCGTTCCAATCGGCGTCCTGCGCGCCGCAGCGATGATAACGTGTCCCATGGGCCCCTTCCGTGAAGTCGTGAAAGCTATGACTTGTCGCGGTCCCTGGCCGAGTAGTATTAATACTGCCGATGACGCGAATCCTGCTCCCTCCTGTCGCCTCAGCAGGCAACGACGTCCCGCGCTTCTCGCTCTCCGAGGTGCCGGTGCCGATGGTCTACGCCACCCATCGCATCATTCGCGACTGCAACGCCCTCTTCGCCGCGCTCTTTGGCGCCACGCGCGAGGACATCGTCGACCAAAGCTTCTCCCGCCTCTACCCCGAGATCGACGATTTCGTTAGGACCGGAAAAATGTGGCAGACTAACCTCTCTGGCGGACGGGTTTACTACGACGAGCGCATCATGATGGGGCTTGATGGAACGCGGTTCTGGTGCCGGGTCAATGGCCGCAGCCGCAGCCTCGAAGCCCCATTCGCTGAAGCCCTCTACTGCTTCGAGCCGATGCAGCGCCCGCTCACTTCCGCAACGCACGTCCTCACCGATCGGCAGCGACAGGTCTTGACCCTGGTAGCGCAAGGCAAGACCAACGCCATGATCGCGACGGAGACGGGCCTGTCACGCCGGACCATCGAGGCGCATCGAGCCAGACTGATGGCGGCTTTGGGTGTTGCAAACAGTGCAGAACTCGTCGCGTGGTTTCTGGGCGACGCCGCACGCAAGTTGCGTTGAAGCTCATACTTCGGAGAGCCCCGTCGCAAAACGTGCGGCGTTGTCCCGGCAGTGGGCCGCCGAAAGCCGGTTCTGCTCGATCCCCTCGGGCAAGAGTTCACGCACGATGCGTGCGGGAACGCCCAGGATTAAAGTGTTGTCGGGGAGTAATTGCGCTCACGCTGTACGCCGGAGCCGCGCTGCCGTCGCGTTCCGACCGGAACTGGCCTGTGCCAAGGTCCCACGCCCGGTCGTGTTCATCTCCCGCTGCGGATCGGCCTTCCACTCCCGGGCAAAGGCCGCCACCCGGTTATAGGAACCGCAATAGCCCAGGCTCACCAGGTCGGCGTGCAGCTGCAGGACGGTCCGCTTCTGTTTGCGGGGCTTGTTCGCCTCGGTCTTCAGCCACCCCGACAATCGGTCCGCAAACCGATCGAGCCTGCTCGGCCGATCCAAAACCTTGAACGCCGGCTCGACTGCGTCACTGCGCAGATACTTGCGGATGGTGTTCCGGGACAGGCCGGTCCTGCGGCAGATCTCCCGGATCGATAGATGCTCTCGAAAATGCCAGCGTCGGATAACGCTCAACAATGCCATGTCGATCACTCCATAGCCCCCGCTCAAACCACGAGGGGCAAGGGTCACACATGGGTCAAATCTCGATGGAAAAATCCCAGCCTGCTGGGTCAGTTCTCAGTGGCAATCAACACCCTGAAATCACTGTGGCCGATATCGTTGCGGCGCAACGCGCACTGCTGATGGATTTGGGCGTTGATCGTCTTGTGGCCGTGGTCGGCCCATCCTACGGTGGGTTCCAGGCGTTCCAGTTGTCCGTCTCACGCGGTCCCCCACCTTACGATAGTCCAACGACGGGCGGCCTAACCCCCGCGTTGCCGGGCTTTTTGCCCGCCGCTTCTTCGCGACGGTTTCTTTCCAACTACTGCTGGCTTCACGAAAACCACGCGAGTAACAATTGTGCATCGGCGCAGGCGGCGCCGCACCCACCAGGCGTCAAGTTTAGACAGGGCGCAACGCCCGACCCGCCACCGGGGATCAGGTGGGTGCCTTGGAGGTTAGATTCGATCCACTAGGTCTAAGGCGCTTTCCGAGCGCAGATGCTGCGCGGCACAGGTACGGGCGGCCAGACCGCCGCGCCGGCCGTGACACCGAAAGTTGGTCGCCACCCTTGACGGGGACGACCGCGTTTGGCGGGCGGGCTACTCGCGGCTTTCAGTCCAGGGGGCAGTGTGCCGGCTCAGCCCCAGCTTCTCCGTGAGATCGAGCATCGCCGCCTTCATCCTGGCGGCATCGCCGGCCCAGTCCTGCCGGAAATAGACGATGTAACGATAGGCCGTATCGACCGTGCGGAACTCGAGGCGCGGTCCGGACGCGTCCTGGACATAGGCGATATCCTCGCGGAACTGCAGCAGGACCCTGTCCCAGACCTTGCCCAGCACCGACATGATGTAGCTCGGTTCGGTGGCGAGCAGGATGCCCTCGCCGTCGAGCGCGAGGCCGCTGGATTCGACGACGCCGTCCGGCCAGGTGCCGGATGGATCGTACATGATGAACATGCCGTCGGTGACCGCGAGCGGCGCGAAGCGCGCCTTGGCGCCAGGGCCGGTCTGTACCTGCAGCAGCAGCAGTTCGGGGAGGTAGACCTCGCCCACCCGGAATTCGATCGTGGGCGACAGCCGGTCGGTATAGGTGCCCCGCTCGCTGTCCCAGAAGAGGTCGCGGCAGCGGTTCTCGCCGAGCGCATCGCTGATCGCCGGGGCAGGGGTGACGGAAGGGGGCAGCAGCCGGTTCTCGGCATGGCAGTAGACGCCCTCCGAGATGCCGGCGAGCGGCTCGGTGTCGCCGGCCGTCAGCACGGCGGTTTCGCTGGTGTAGCACCCGGCAAGGGTCAGGATGACCAGGAAGGGCAAGGCACGGAACGGCAGCGACAGGCGCATGGCGTCTCTCCGGAAACGATAGGCCCAGTTTAGAGGGAATATTGCTCCGGCGCTTACAATGATTGCGGGGCGCAGCAGTTTTGCTAAGCTAGAGCGCGGTAAAATCCTCAGTGGGGGCGCGCATGCTGGCCTGGACCAGGACTGCGGTTGCACTGCTCGCCTTCTGGTTCGTTGGTCTCGGCGCGGCGCAAGGGGCGTGGCGCGCGGTCGAGGGCATCGATGTGGCGACCGGCAAGCCGTCGCTGCTGCTGATCGGCGACC
>CAIMLX010000243.1 GCA_903842455.1 uncultured Hyphomicrobiales bacterium
CGCACGATCGCCGTCGGCAACGGCGGCACCAGCCGCTTCCGCCGGTTCCTCGCCTTCATCGGTCCCGGCTATCTGGTGGCGGTGGGCTATATGGACCCCGGCAACTGGGCGACCTCGCTCGCGGGTGGTGCGGCCTTTGGCTATACACTGCTGTTCGTCGCGCTTCTGTCGAACATCATGGCGATCCTGCTGCAATCGCTGTGCGCCCGGCTGGCGGTCGCCTCGGGCCGCGATCTGGCGCAGGCCTGCCGCGATGCCTTCCCGAAATGGATGTCGGTTCCGCTTTGGGTCTTCGCCGAGCTTGCGATTATTGCCACCGACCTCGCCGAAGTGATCGGCACGGCCATCGGCCTGAACCTTCTTTTCGGCATACCGCTGGAGATTGGAATCTTCATCACCGCTGCGGACGTGTTCCTGATCCTATGGTTGCAAAACAAGGGCTTTCGCTGGATCGAGGCGCTGATCATCTCGCTGATGGCGCTGATCGCCGCCTGCTTTATCGTGCTGATCGCGCAGGCCGATCCGGTCTGGGGCGAGGTCATCGCAGGCTTTGCCCCAAGCCGCGAGATCTTCAACAACCCGACGATGCTCTACCTCGCACTTGGCATCATCGGGGCGACGGTCATGCCGCACAACCTCTACCTGCATTCCGGCATCGTGCAGACCCGCGCCTTCGGGCTTGATCTGCCCTCGAAGCGCGAGGCGCTGCGGTTGGCGACTTGGGACAGCACCATCGCCCTGATGTTCGCGCTGACGATCAATGCCTCGATCCTGATCCTGGCCGCCGCAGCGTTCTACACCGTGGGTCAAAACGATGTGGCCGAGATCGACAAGGCGCATCTGTTGCTGGAGCCCTTGCTCGGCTCGTCGCTCGCGCCGGTCCTGTTCGGCGTCGCGCTGCTATGTGCTGGCCTGAACTCCACTGTCACCGCCACCATGGCCGGACAGATCGTGATGGAAGGTTTCATCAACCTGCGCATCGCCCCTTGGGCGCGGCGGCTGATCACCCGAGGCCTTGCCATCATCCCGGCGGTCTTCGTGATCCTGCTTTACGGAAGTGAAGGTGTGGGGGAACTCTTGATCCTCAGTCAGGTCGTGCTGTCCTTCCAGCTACCTTTCGCCATCGTGCCGCTGGTCATGTTCACCGCCAGCCGCGCCAAGATGGGTAATCTGGTCGCCCCCCGCTGGCTGACGGGCCTCTGCTGGTTGATCGCCGCCGTTATCATCGTGCTGAACGTGAACCTCTTGTCGACCGTGCTCATGGGATGACCCTTCACCCTTCGGTGAGAGCACGAATTCGGGCTTGAACCTCAAGCGGCTGGAGGTTTTAGGTAGAGGGTTATTATGAGGCAGGATACTGATGCGGTTGACAAGGTTACAGAAAATCCTCTGGGCGGCGGCGGGACTTGCCACGCTGGCCTATGGGCTCCTCGTGCTGTTGCCAAACCGCACGCCAGAGGCTGTCCCGCAAGCCGCCTTCCGGCCGACCTTCACGCTGCCGGATGCGGCAGGGCGGATGCGCACCCCTGCCGAGTTTACGGGCCAGCATCTTCGGGTCTTCTTCGGCTTCACCTACCGCCCGGACGTCTGTCCGACGACGCTTTCCGAAGTGGCGCAGGTGATGGACGATCTTGGTGAC
>CAIMLX010000244.1 GCA_903842455.1 uncultured Hyphomicrobiales bacterium
ACATGGCGAGAACGGGCAGGACGGCGCCGTTCATGGTCATCGAGACCGACATCTGGTCGAGCGGGATGCCGTCGAACAGCAGCTTCATGTCCTCGACGCTGTCGATCGCTACGCCGGCCTTGCCGACATCGCCAGTGACACGCGGGTGGTCGCTGTCGTAGCCGCGGTGGGTGGCGAGATCGAAGGCGACGCTCAGGCCTTTCTGACCGGCGGCGAGGTTCTTGCGGTAGAAATCGTTGGATTCGCGCGCGGTGGAGAAGCCGGCATATTGCCGGATGGTCCACGGGCGGCCGGCATACATGGTGGCGCGGACGCCGCGGGTGAACGGGGCGGCGCCGGGGAGGCCGGGATCGGTCGGGGCATCGTCGGGGAAGTAGGCGGGGCGGACCGGGAGGTCGCCGTAGTCGCGGTTGAGCGAGTCGACGGGGGTGTCGCGGAGGTCTTTCTGGGCGAGCTTGGCCCAGTCGGCGAAGGTGGGGGACTTTGTCATTCGTCCCCTCACCCTGCCGCTACGCGGCCACCCTCTCCCTCAAGGGGAGAGGGGCAAGAGGTGCACTGTCGCCCCTCTCCCCTTGAGGGAGAGGGTGGCGCGAAGCGCCGGGTGAGGGGAAGTTCAGAACTCATACCGCCTCGAACTCCAGGATCACTTCGTCCACGGCCAGCACCGAGCCGGGCTTTACCCGCACCTTGCTGACGCGGGCGCGCTTTTCCGCCTTCAGCACGTTTTCCATCTTCATGGCTTCGACGATGGCGAGGGTCTGGCCGTCTTCGACGATGTCGCCTTCGGCAACGTCGATGCGGACGACCTGGCCGGGCATGGGGCAGAGGAGGAATTTGCTGAGGTCGGGCGGTTGCTTGATCGGCATCAGCGGCATCAGGTCGGCGACCTGCGGCAGCAGCACCTTAGCGATCAGGTCGGCGCCCTGCCAGCGGAGGCGGAAGCCACCGGTGACGCGGTCGATCTTCACATGATGCAGCGCGCCGTCGACGCGGGCGATGCAGAGGGTCATGCCGGGCTTCCAGCCGGTCTCGACCAGCAGCTTCTTGCCGTCCGGCGCGGTGAGCCAATACTCGATGCCGTCGGCGCGGACGGCGAAATCCCAGCGCTGGCCGGCGATCAGCACGGCGCGTGGCGTGGGCGTGCCGGGGAAGACGCGGTGATCGAGGGCGAAGGCGGAGCAGCAGGCGAGCGCCGCGAGATGCGTCAGTGATTCAAGCGGCAGCGCTACGCCGTTGAAACCGCCGGGAAATTCCTCGGCAATGTAGCCGGTGGTGATGTTGCCGGAACGGAAGCGATCCTGCGCCATGACGGCGGAAACGAAGGGGATGTTGTTGCCGACGCCTTCGAGCTCGAACTCGTCGAGCGCATCGGCCATGGCATCGATCGCCTCGAGCCGGGTGGGCGCCCAGGTGCAGAGTTTGGCGATCATCGGATCGTAGAAGGTACTGATCCGGTCGCCTTCCTGCACGCCGGTATCGTTGCGGACGAAGGGCAGGTTTTCGGCGGGCGGGTTGTAGCGGGTGAGCCGGCCGATCGAGGGCAGGAAGTTGCGGTACGGGTCCTCGGCATAGATGCGGGACTCGATGGCCCAGCCGTTGAGCGGCACCTCGGCCTGCGTCAGCGGCAGGTGTTCGCCGGCGGCGACGCGCAGCATCAGTTCGACGAGGTCGAGGCCGGTGGTGAGTTCGGTCACCGGGTGTTCGACCTGCAGGCGGGTGTTCATTTCGAGGAAGTAGAAGTTGCGCTGCCCATCGACAATGAACTCGGTGGTGCCGGCGGAAAAGTAGCCGACGGCCTTCGCCAGCGCCACGGCCTGCTCGCCCATCGCCTTGCGGGTGGCGGGATCGAGGAACGGTGACGGGGCCTCCTCGATGACCTTCTGGTTGCGGCGCTGGATCGAACACTCGCGCTCGTTGAGCCAGAGCACCTCGCCGTGCTGGTCGCCGATCAACTGGATTTCGATATGGCGCGGCTCGGTGACGAATTTTTCGATGAAGATGCGGTCGTCGCCGAAGGAGGATTGCGCCTCGGAGCGGGAGCGCTCGAAACCCTCGCGGGCCTCGGCGTCGGAGTGGGCGATGCGCATGCCCTTGCCGCCACCGCCGGCCGAGGCCTTGATCATCACCGGATAGCCGACGGAGCGGGAGATGGCGACGGCTTCGTCGGCATCGGCGATGAGGCCCATGTGGCCCGGGACGGTGGAGACACCGGCCGCCGCGGCGAGCTTCTTACTGGTGATCTTGTCGCCCATCGCCTCGATAGCGTTGGGCGGCGGGCCGACGAAGATGATGCCCTCCTTCGCCAGCGCCGTGGGGAAAGCCGCGTTCTCGCTGAGGAAGCCGTAGCCGGGATGCACCGCCTCGGCGCCGGTCGCCTTGCAGGCGGCGATGATCTTGTCGATCGACAGGTAGGAATCGCGGGCCGCGGAGCCGCCGATATGCACGGCCTCGTCGGCGAGCTTCACATGCAGGGCCTGCGCATCGGCATCGGAATAGACCGCGATGGTACGGATGCCCATGCGCTTGGCGGTGCGAATGACACGGCAGGCAATCTCGCCACGGTTGGCGATGAGGAGGGAGGAGAACATTACTCGGGCTTCTCGATGGGCGGCGGCACGATCGCGCGCAGGCGCGGAGCGTGGCCGGCGAGGGTGTTGGCGATGACGATGTAGGTGCCGTTGGGATTGCGGGTCACGTCATCGTTGGTGAAGCAAAGGACCGTCAGGCCGCGGGAATGGAGGAAGGCGGCGCGCTCATGATCATGGCGCCGGGCCGAGTTGGTGAAGTGCGTGTCGCCGTCTACTTCGATCATCAGGTGGGCGTGCAGGCAGGCGAAGTCGGCGATGTATGGGCCAAGGGCAACCTGCTTGCGGAAGTGGTAGCCGCTGGTGCGCAAGGGACGGAGGAGGTTCCAGAGGCGGCGCTCTGCTTCCGTTGGGTGGGACCGGAGTTTCTGCGCGAGCGTGGGCATTTACCCCCTCCCTACCTTCGCTAGGCGCTGAAGCGCCAAGCTGCGGTACCCTCCCCGCAAGGGGGAGGGTGGGCGAGCGTTCATTTGGCACTGGTCGGCCAACATCGTCACCGCCCCCCTTGCGGGGGAGGTAGTGCAGCTTGGCGCTTCAGCGCCTAGCGGAACTAGGAGGGGGGTAGGCGCCGAGGATGGCCTTTTGCGTACTACGTACCCCCTCCCTAGCTGCGCTAGAGCGGCAAGCCGCCCAAGCTTCGCTACCCTCCCCGCAAGGGGGAGGGTCGGGTGGCCCATTACCAGCGAAGGGGTGCTGGGGCGACTCACAGCGGAATGTTCCCGTGCTTCTTCAGCGGAACGACGGCCTTCTTCGTCTTCAGCATCTCGAACGACCTGGCGATGCGGCGGCGGGTTTCGCGGGGCATGATCACGTCGTCGATGAAGCCGCGTTCGGCGGCGACGAAGGGGTTGGCGAAGCGATCCTCGTATTCCTTCGTGCGCGCCGCGATCTTCTCCTTGTCGCTCAGCTCCGAGCGATAGAGGATTTCCGTCGCGCCCTTGGCGCCCATCACGGCGATTTCGGCGGTGGGCCAGGCATAGTTGACGTCGGCGCGGATATGCTTCGAGGCCATCACGTCATAGGCGCCGCCATAGGCCTTGCGGGTGATGACGGTGACCTTGGGCACGGTCGCTTCGGCATAGGCGAAGAGCAGCTTGGCGCCATGCTTGATGATGCCACCATATTCCTGCGCGACGCCGGGAAGGAAGCCGGGCACATCGACCAGCGTCAGGATGGGGATGGAGAAGCTGTCGCAGAAGCGGATGAAGCGCGCGGCTTTCTTCGAGGAATTGATATCGAGGCAGCCGGCGAGCACCAGCGGCTGGTTGGCGACGACGCCGACCGTGCCGCCATCGAGCCGGATGAAGCCGGTGAGGATATTGCCGGCAAAATCGCGCTGGAGTTCGAGGAAATCGCCCTCGTCGGCGAGCTTCACGATCACCTCGCGCATGTCATAGGGCTTGCTGGCGCTGTCGGGGATGATCGTATCGAGGCTCGGCTCCGCGCGGTCGGCCGTGTCGTTGACCGCCAGCACAGGCACCTTGTCGGTGGCGCTCAAGGGCAGAAAATCGAACAGGCGGCGCACTTCGAGCAGGGTTTCGATATCGTTTTCGAAGGCGGCATCGGCGACGGAGGAGATTTTGGTGTGGGTGGAGGCGCCGCCGAGCTCTTCCTGCGTGACGATCTCGTTGGTGAC
>CAIMLX010000245.1 GCA_903842455.1 uncultured Hyphomicrobiales bacterium
AAAAAACGCACCCAACGGTTGATTCCACACTGAACGTACCAAGGAATAAAACAATGGACATCATCGGCATCGGCTATCTCGGCTTCGAAACCACCAAACTGGACGAGTGGCGCGAGTACGGCCCGCAGGTCATGGGTTTCGGCATCGGCAACACGCCGGAGAGCGACCCGGACTCCCTATATTTCAAGATGGACGACCGCCGCCACCGGCTGGCCTTCCACCCCGGCACGATCGACCGCATCGCCTACATCGGCTGGGAGGCCCGCGGTCGTCTGGCCTTCAATGCCGCGGTCGAGAAGTTTCGCGCCGCCGGCGTGGACATCACCGTGGGCGATGCCGAGCTGTGCGAGACCCGCGGCGTCAAGGAGCTGATCCGCTTTCGCGACCCGGTCGGCTATCAGCACGAGCTGTTCTACGCCCAAAAGTGGACACCCCGCTCTTTCACGCCGGGCCGCAACCACGGCGGCTTCGTGTGTGACGAGCGCGGTGTCGGCCACGTGGTGCTGATCACGCCGGAATACACCCCGGAGCTGGAGCATTTTCTGACCGGCATCATGGGTTTCCACTGGTACGGTTCCGGCGCCGGCAAGGGCAAGACCGGCTTCTTCCGCTCGAAGCTCAACAACCTCACCAGCCACGATATTGCCTACGGCTTTGGCCCGGGGCGCATGGGCGTGCAGCACGTGGGCGTCTTCGTGAAGAGCCTGCGCGACGTGGGCGAAACCCTGGACATCGTCAAGGCACGCAATCTGCAGTTGCAGATGACCCTCGGCCAGCACACCCAGGACCCGCACGCGTCCTTCTATCACTTCAACCCGTCGGGCTTTGCCTTCGAGACCATCACCGAACTCGAACCCTGGCAGGGCGATGCCTTCGAGCTGAACCCCGAGAAGCTCAGCACCTGGGGCCACGAGATCGTCGGGCCGATCCTCGGGCCGAGTGTGCGCACACGGGAAGAACTCCGCGATCCCGCGTATCTGGCGCGAAAGAAGAGCAAGGCATGAAGATCGCGCGGGTCGCCGATGCTGACGGCGACCGCTTCTGGGCGCTGATCGATGTAGACGCCGGACTCGCCCGGCGGATCGGCGCGCCGTTTGTCGCATGGGCACCGCTCGCCGCAGCGGGTGACGAGTCCGCCCTCGGCCTCGCGCCCGAACCCATGCCGCTGGCGAGCCTGCAACTGCTCGCCCCCCTCGAACCCGGCGCGCGGGTCTTTGGCGTCGGGCTCAACTATCTCAGCCACCTGACCCGCCTCGGGCGTACCCAAGCACCGCCGCACACCATCGCCTACATCAAGCCGGAATCGGCCATCGTCGATCCAGGCGGTGAGATCGCCTACCCGCCAGTCACCACCCAGCTGGATTTCGAGATTGAACTGGTGGCGGTGATCGCCCGCCCATTGGGCAACGCCGAACACGCCAGCACTTGCCTGCTCGGCTACACCGTCGGCAACGACATCAGCGCCCGCGACGCGGGCAAACAGCTTGGCTCCCTCGACCTGTTCACCCAGAAGGCCCTCGACCGCAGCGCCCCCGTCGGTCCATGGATAGCGACCCTCGATGCCTGCGGCGGCCCGGGCCAGCCTGATCTGGCGATGCGCCTCTCCATCAATGGCGAGCTGCGTCAGCAGGACCGCACTTCCCACATGATCTTCAGCCTCGACGAGCTCCTCGACTTCGTCGATGCGCGGGTCGCCCTGCGTCCGGGCGACCTGCTGTTCACCGGCTCGACCTGCGGTGTCGGCCTTGAGGACGGGCGCTTCCTGCAGCCCGGCGACCGCATCGAAGCGGAGATCGAAGGCATTGGCCTGCTCGCCAACCGGGTTGGCGCGCCGCGGGTGCTGCCGCCTGAACGCCG
>CAIMLX010000246.1 GCA_903842455.1 uncultured Hyphomicrobiales bacterium
AGGCGACAACTTCGAATCCCCCTGCCACGTCACCGGCCGCTCCGAACACGCGGTGGAGGTGCGCTTCAAGCGCTAAGTGGGCAACAGCCTGTCGACCCGCATCGAGCCGGCGGTCAATCCGCCGGCTCGACCGCAGTGTTGCGCATCGGGTTGTTGGGGTGGGTGGTCCAGTTGGCGTAGGTGGGCTCCACCACCTTTTTCGTCCGCTCATCGAGCATGCCGGGCTCGAGCTGGATCATGGTGATGCAGTCTTCGACCGGGCAGACGTTGACGCACAGGTTGCAGCCGACGCACTCGTCGTCCATCACCTCGAAGTGCCGCACGCCATCCTTCTGCTTGGTGATCGCCTGGTGCGAGGTGTCCTCGCAGGCGATGTGGCAGCGGCCGCACTTGATGCACTTATCCTGGTCGATCTTCGCCTTGGTGATGTAGTTGAGGTTGAGATACTGCCAGTCGGTGACGTTGCGGACGGCGCGGCCGCTGAAGTCGTCGAGGGTGGCGTAGCCCTTCTCGTCCATCCAGTTGGAGAGGCCCGAAATCATCTCCTCGACGATCTTGAAGCCGTAGACCATCGCGGCGGTGCAGACCTGCACGTTGCCGGCGCCCAGCGCCATGAACTCGGCCGCATCGCGCCAGGTGGTGACGCCACCGATGCCGGAGATCGGCAGGCCATAGGTCTCGGGGTCGCGGGCGATCTCGGCCACCATGTGCAGCGCGATCGGCTTGGCCGCCGGACCGCAATAGCCGCCATGCGTGCCCTTGCCGTCGATGGTCGGCATCGGCGCCATCAGATCGAGATCGACATTGGTGATCGAGTTGATGGTGTTGATGAGGCTCACCGCATCGGTGCCACCGTTCTTGGCCGCGCGCGCCGGGCGGCGCACATCGGTGACGTTGGGCGTCAGCTTGGTGATCACCGGCATGCGCGAGTACTGCTTGCACCAGCGCACGACCATCTCGACATATTCGGGCACCTGGCCGACCGCCGCGCCCATGCCGCGCTCGCTCATGCCATGCGGGCAGCCGAAGTTCAGCTCGATGCCATCGGCCTCGGTCTCTTCCACCAGCGGCAGGATGGCCTTCCAGGCATCCTCCTCGCAGGGCACCATGATCGAGACGACGACCGCACGGTCAGGCCAGTTCTTCTTGACCTGCTTGATCTCCTGCAGGTTGAGCTGCAGCGAGCGGTCGGTGATCAGCTCGATGTTGTTGAAGCCCACCAGGCGGCGATCGCCGGACCAGATCGCGCCATAGCGCGGGCCGTTGACGTTGACGACGGGCGGCCCCTCCTCGCCGAGGGTCTTCCACACCACGCCGCCCCAGCCCGCCTTGAAGGCACGCTCGACATTGTAGGCCTTGTCGGTCGGCGGTGCCGAAGCCAGCCAGAACGGGTTGGGCGACCTGATGCCGACGAAATTGTTGCGGATGTCAGCCATGGGCGGCCTCCAGGTTGGCGTTTCGTGGAGATGCGACTATGTTGGTAGTGATCGACGGGGAGATACGCTCATGAGCAGGGAACTGAGCTACACAATCCAGCTTCGTCCAGAGCCCGAGGGGGGATTCACCGTCCTCGTTCCGGCGCTTCCGGAGATCGTCACCTATGGCGTCGACGAGGACGAGGCGCTCCGGATGGCCCATGAAGCCATCGAACTCGCCCTTGAGGTCCGGCGCGACGATGGCGAGGACATTCCCGCCGACATCGTACCGCTCACGCGCACCATCAGCATCGCCGCCTGACGTGAACGCTCGCCGGCTGAACGGGGTGAGCGGCAGGGCAGTGCTGCGCGCGCTCGAGCGGGCGGGCTTCCGGGTCGAGCGAGTTACCGGGAGCCACCATGTGCTCAGGCATCCCGGGATGCCGGGCTCGAAGGTTATCCTGCCGCTGCACGGCGCACACGATCTGCCACCCGGGACACTCCGCAGCATCATCAGCCAGTCGGGACTGACGGTCGAGGAGTTCATGGCGCTGCTGTAAGATAGCGGTTGATGCTTTCGGCGGCGTCGCGGCCCTCGGCCACGGCGGTTACCGTGAGGTCGTCGCCGCCGGTGGCGCAGTCGCCGCCGGCCCAGACGTCGGGCAGCGAGGTGCGGCCTTCGGCGTCGACCTCGATCTTGCCGCCGGCCAGCATCACGCCTTCGCCGTCGGAGGCGAGGGTCTGGCCGATGGCCTTCATCACCTGGTCGCACTCGATCATCACGGTCTCGCCGGTGCCGACGAGCCGGCCGTCGACCATGGCGGTATACTCGAGCTCGATACCGGCGACCTTGCCGTACTGCACGACGACGCGCTTGGGCGCCATCCAGTGCCGGATGGTGACGCCCTTCGAGGCCGCCAGATCCTGCTCGAATTCCGAGGCGTTCATCGCCTCCTTGCCGCGCCGGTAGACCATGGTGACCTGCTCGGCGCCGAGCAGCTTGCTCTGCACAGCCGCATCGATCGCGGTCATGCCGCCGCCGATAACGACGACGCGGCGACCGACCGGCAGTGCCGAGACGTCGGAGGACTGGCGGAGCTCGGCGATGAAATCGACGGCGTTGACGACGCCATCGGCCGTTTCACCTTCGGCGCGCAGCGCGTTGACGCCGCGCAGGCCCATGCCCAGGAACACCGCGTCATAGGTCTCGCGCAGTTCGGCCAACGTGAAATCCTGGCCCAGCACCTTGCCGGTCCGGATGTCGATGCCGCCGATCGCGGTAACGTAGTCGACCTCGGCCTGGGCAAAACCGTCCGGGGTCTTGTAGCTGGCAATGCCGTATTCGTTGAGGCCGCCGGCCTTTGGGCGGGCATCGAACATCACGACCGAATGGCCCTGCATCGACAGCCGATGCGCTGCGGCGAGGCCAGCCGGCCCAGCACCGACGATGGCCACCGTCTTTCCGGTCTCGGCCCCGCGCGCGAAGAACTGCCGGCCCTCCGACATCGCCACATCGGTGGCGTAGCGCTGCAGCTGGCCGATCTTCACCGGCTTGCCTTCGGCTTCCTCGCGGACGCAGGCTTCCTCGCACAACTGCTCGGTCGGGCAGACGCGGGCGCACATGCCGCCGAGGATGTTCTGCTCGAAGATGGTCTCCGCCGCGCCCAGCGCGTTGCCGGTCGAGATCTCGCGGATGAACAGGGGGATATCGATGGAAGTGGGGCATGCCGTCTGGCATGGCGCATCGAAGCAGAAGTAGCAGCGGTCCGCCTCGACGAATGCTTCATGCCGGTCCAGCGCCGGATGAAGATCGGAGAAATTCTTCGCGTAATCGGCCGGGTCCAGTCGCCCCGCCGTGATCCCGTCCTTGAGCATTCCCTCGCCCATTGGCCGCCCTCTCCCCTTGGAACCATTCCAGACTTTGAGGACGCTAAACCCGCCGGGAATTTTTATCAACTGGTCAAAATTGGGCAACGGCTCGCCACAATCGAACCGGCCGGAAGCAGGATTCCGGAGCATGGCATGCTAAAAACTCAAAAAAATCGTCACCCCCCGGTCAGGCTCGGATTGGACCACGAGTCCGTTGATTCTACAGACAAAAACATCGCTAATTTAGTACATTTCTACCGTGGCATCTGCGCAACAGCATTCCGCCAAGCCGCTCCATTCATTTTCGGTTCATATTCTCGCCACAGGTCCAAAGCCTTTTGCGCCCCGTCGTAAACGTGCGTGAGAACTGAAGTTTGATTAAGAAAAGCGTTTTGGTCGCCGCCCTGTCGTTGGGTCTGTTCGCAGTCATCCCCGTCGCCAGTGCAGCCGCCCAGTGCGGTGGAGCCTCGTGGTATGGTCCCGGGTTCCACGGCAAGAAGACGGCCTCCGGTCAGAAGTTCAACGAGAACGCCATGACCGCCGCCCACAAGACTTTGCCCTTTGGTACAAAGGTCAAGGTTACCGATCAGCGGACGGGCAAGTCCATCAACGTAACGATCACCGACCGTGGTCCGTTCCACAAGGGTCGCGTCATCGACCTCAGCAAGGCCGCCGCCGCCAAGCTCGGCACCAAGAATGCCGGCGTCGGCAAGGTCTGCCTCGACCGCGTCTAAGGTCGCGAGACGACAAAAATCAGGGGCCGCTCCACCCGATGGCGCGGCCCCTTCCACTGGCTGATACGCCGATGGCTTCAGACGTCGTTGGTGGAGTTCAACTCCCTGGGTGTCAACCCGTCGCCCTCAGGGTCAAGCGGCGTCAGGGGTGGCGTCACGGTGCTTTCTGCCGCCCCGCCGGTGAGCGCGTCGATCGCGATGGCCATCTGCTCGAAGTCGAGGTCGGCAACCCGCACGGCGCCCTGTTGCTGCGCTGCAAGCGCCAGGGCATTGGCGATGATTTCGATGCGTGCGTCAGTTGCCATCGACCCGGATTCCCTGTTCGTCCACTCTGATCTCGAGGCTGGGCTGCTGGTTCTGCTGGTAGACGATGTAGCCAACGAGGCCCACCGCCAGCACGGCGAGCATCGCGACGGCGAGATAGAGCGAATTTCTGTTCATTGTGCCGGGTTCCATAAGTTGCGGACGGCAACGCGCGAACGGCCGAAAGGTTCAACGCAGCACGCGCATCAAGTCGCGATGCGCTGCAGCGCCTTGACGAACGCGTCGACCCCGTCCGCGAGGCGACCCGAATTGTCGATCGACACCGCCTCGACGCCCGCAGGGGTCGGCGCCCCTTCGCGCCGCAGCCTTGCCGCCACCTCGTCGGCGCTTTCGCGACCTCGGCCGGCGAGGCGCGCGGCCCGCACCTCCGGCGTCGCGGTCACCAGCAGCACCAGGCAGCGCGGGTATTTCTCGAGTGCCAGTTCGATCACCTTGCGCGAGGTGTTGACCACCACCACGCGGCCGGCCGCCATCTCTGCTTCGATGGCCATCGGAACCCCATAGCAGAGCCCATGCGCCTCCCAGTCGAGGGCAAACGCGCCGCGCAGCCTCTCGAGGTTGAAGCCGTTGCGGTCGAGCGTGTCATGGTCCTCGAGCTCCGCCATCGCGTCGCGCGTCACCACGCGGCGCGGAAAGACGAAGCGCCTGTCGTCGGCCAGCACGAGCTTCGCAGCGGCCAGCAGCGTGTCCTTGCCGGCGCCCGAGGGCCCGACGACGAGGGCAAGGGCACCGGTCGGCATCAGCTCACCCGATTGCCCTGGCGCCAGACGCCGCGAACCACCGGTACGTCCTCGGGACGGCGGCGGACGCGAACGAGGTCGGCGCGCTTGCCGACCGCGATCTCGCCCCGGTCGGCGAGGTGGGCCGCCGCAGCGGGGCGCCGGGTCACCATCGCCACCGACTGCGGAAGCGTGACGTTGCCGGCCCGCTCCGGCAGCAGGAAGGCGGCATAGAGCATGGCGAACGGCACGTAGTCCGAGCTGATCACGTCCAGGACGCCGGCCTTTGCCAGCTCCACCGCCGAGATGTTGCCGTTGTGCGACTTGCCGCGCACCACGTTGGGCCCGCCCATCAGCACCGCAAGCCCGGCAGCGTGGCAGGCCTGCGCCGCAGCCATGGTGGTGGGAAACTCGGCGATCGACATGCCGTCGCGCACCGCCTCGTCGACATGCGCCACGGTGGCATCGTCATGGCTGGCGAAGGCCAGGCCGAGTTCGCGGCCACGGCCGAGGATGCGCTGGCGGTTGGCATCGGCGTAGCGGTCGCGGTCGGCGGTTCGATCGCTGACATAGGCCGCCATCTCGGCATCGGTGAAGCGCATCTTCTTTTGGTAATATTCGATGTAGTGCTCGAGCGTCACGTACTGGCGGGCGCCCGGCGTGTGGTCCATTAGCGAGGCCAGCCCGACGATCGGATTGCTCGCGTTGGCCTCGAAGTGATCGGCCACGTCGGGCGTCGCCAGCTCGCAACGCAGGTGAATGTGGTGGTCGGCACGGAGCCGGTCGTCGGCATCGGCATGCGCCACGGCCTCGACCATCATCCGCACGTCGTCGGTGATGTCGCCGGTCTCGGGGTCCGAACCGATGCGCACCGCGTCGAACACCGTGGTGATGCCGGCGCCTGCCACCTGCGCATCGTGGGCCTGCAGCGCGGCCAGCGCGTTCCAGACCACGCCCTGGCGCGGGCGGTAGTGGTTTTCGAAATGATCGGTATGCAGTTCGACGAGACCCGGGATCAGGTACTCGCCGCCCAGATCCTCGCCCTGCGCCACGCTGCCCGTGTCGATCGAGGCGATGAGGCCATCACGCACCAGCACGGAACCGGTGATCACCTCGTCGGCGAGGACGATGGTGGCATTGGTGAAGGCAAGCTCGGTCATTGTGCGCTCCCCGTGAGGATGAAATCGGTACCCCGTGCGAACGGCGCACCCGGCATGGGCTCGTGGTAGAGCGACAGGCGATCCAGCACGGTCTCCGCTTCCGCCAGCGCGCCGAAATGCTGCCGCAGCGCCGCCTCGAAGCGGTCGCCGTCGGCATCGGTCAGCCGATCCGTCAGCGTCATATGAAACTGGAACTGCTCCATCACATAAGGGTAGCCGTAGCGGTCGAGGAGTTCGAGCTGCCGAGCCGACAGCCGGCCGCCGGCATTGCGCTTCGCCCTGTCATCGGCGCTGACCTCGGCCCGGAAAGGTTCGAAGCTCTCGACGACGGTGGCGGCGAAATCGGTGAGCGCCTGCGGCTGGGCAGCCGTGATCAGCGCCAGGAAACCGTCGAGGCGCGCCAGTTTCAGCCGGCCGATCGCGACAGGCGCGGTACGCGCCGCAAAACCCGCGAGCGCTCCGGCCAATTCGGCCTCCGGCCGCCCCTCGGCCAGCCGCATCGGCGACTTGATCGTCGCATGAAAGGCGTAACGCCGGGCGGAAGCGGATTTCTGCAGGACTTCGGCGCGGCTGATGCCACCGATATCGTCGGCGTATTCGGCGCCGGTCAGCGCGTCGCGCCCCAGCCACTGCGCAGCCTTGAGCCAAAGCGGCGAGGTCGCGTCGGGCGCGAAATAGATGGCAACGCGATAGGACATGGCGGCTCGGGTCTGAGGAGGGGCTCCCTAGCGGCGTTCGATGTCAGTTTTTTGAAGCCGGCGCAACTTGTCCAAAGTCGCGCACAGGCGGGCGGATCAGATCACCCGCGCCACACAGGTATCGTCGGGCTGCGCCCCGCCATCGAGCACGCCATCGGCGACCAGCGACTCGCCGCCGCCCAGTTCGCCGATGATGGCGAAGAAGCCGCGCGTGCCTTCGTTCTTGAGCTGCCACTTGATCCGCGTGCCGGGCGGCAACGTCTCGAGGCCCTCGTTGACGACCACCAGGTCCCTGGCGCTCGATGCGACCGTGCAGGCGAGGGTGACGCTGCCGAAATGCATTGTCTGCAGGCCGGGCTGCGAATCGACCTTGGGGGGAGAATAGCTGTCGGTGCTGCCGCCGCTTGAGCCGGTGCGGCGCGGCCCCGATTCGATGCTCAGGCCGCTGAGCTCGCTGTCGGCGGCGGGAGGCACAAAGCTGGTATCGCCGCCGGGCGTGATGATTTCGATCTCCCCGGCAAGGGCAAAGGTGGTCACCAGAAGGGTCAGCAGCATTGCGCCGGCCAGCGGGCGGATTGGGATCATGTGTTCTTGTTCCTGCGCGGCTGAACCGGGCGTCCACTCCGGATCAAATGCAATATGTCGGGCTTGTTCTGGCGCGGCAACTATCGCGCAACGCTTGAACCTTGCCTGAGGCTGCCGTTTAGCCGCCGTTCAGCCGCGGAGATACAGGACAAATCGTCCAGCCGGAGCTGGCGAGCCGGCGCAATGACAGCGTGATCGTGAGGCAAGTGTGACAGTTGCGACACGGGGGACGCTCGACCTTGCTTGCGCGGCAGGACATCACCCGGCATGGTCCGCCCCAATGGGGGAGCTCGATGGATCGCGACCAGCTGCAGCGCTATTTCGACAAGGCCGTGGCAGCGGCGCAGCCGGAGCGGGCGGTGGTACATCACCTGCCGCAGCGGCCGAAGGGGCGCACCATCGTGGTGGGCGCCGGCAAGGCTTCGGCGCAGATGGCGCGGGCGTTCGAGCAGAGCTGGGACGCTCCCATCGACGACAGCCTCGTCGTCACCCGCTACGGTTATGGCACCGAATGCGAGCGGATCGAGATCGTCGAGGCGGCTCATCCGGTTCCGGACATGGCCGGTTTTCTCGCGGCGCGGCGGATGCTCGAAAAGCTGAGCGGCCTGCGGCATGACGACCTGGTCGTCGCGCTGATCTCCGGCGGCGGCTCGGCACTCCTGCCGCAACCGGCGCCGGGGCTGAGCTTCGAGGACGAGCAAGCGGTGAACCAGATCCTGCTCGCTTCGGGCGCGCCGATCTCGGTGATGAACCTGATCCGCAACCAGATCAGCGCCGTCAAGGGCGGCCGGCTCGCCGCCATGGCGTCGCCCGCCCGCGTCGCGACCCTGATCGTCTCCGACATTCCCGGTGACGACCCGGCCCTCGTCGCCTCGGGGCCGACCGTGCCGATGGCGCTGACGCGCATCGAGGCGCGCAAGGCAGTCGAACTCTACCGGCTCGACCTGCCGCCCGCCGCCGCCGAACTCCTCGCCTCGGACCTCAACCCGCCCCCTGCCCCCGACGATGCGCGGTTCGCCCACAACAGCGTCAGCATCATCGCCTCGGCAGCCCTGTCGCTGGAAGCAGCAGCCACCGCGGCGAGGGCCGACGGGCTGATCCCGCATATCCTCTCCGACGCCATCGAAGGCGAGGCGCGCGACGTCGCCCTAGTGCACGCGGCAATGGCGCGGGAAGTCGCGGCGCGCAACCGGCCGTTCCAGCGGCCGGCGCTGATCCTGTCGGGCGGCGAGACCACCGTCACCATCCGCGGCGACGGCAGGGGTGGTCGCAACAGCGAGTTCCTGCTGGCCTTCGCGCTCGCCATCGACGGGGTAGGCGGCATCACCGCGCTCGCCGCCGACACCGACGGCATCGACGGCATGGGCGACAATGCCGGCGCGTTCGCCGACGGCACCACCGCCGCGCGGCTCCGCGCCCTCGGCCTCGACCCGCGCGCCATGCTCGGCAACAACGACGCCTACACCGCCTTTGCCGCCATTGGTGACCTGTTCTCCCCCGGCCCCACCGGCACCAACGTCAACGACTTCCGGGCGATCATCGTCCGGTAGGCGGCTTCCCCCTTCGTCCCCCTTCCCTTCTCCCACCGCTTCCCCATAGATACGCGCCCAAAGGGAGGGCCCGTTTCATGGCCAAGCAGAAGATTGCCGTCATTGGCATCGGCAAGATCGCGCAGGACCAGCACCTGCCGGTCATCGACAAAAGCCCGGATTTCGAGCTCGCCGCAGTGGTATCGACCCGCGGTGTCGGTCATCGCGACGTGCCGGTGTTCCGCACCCCGGCGGCGCTCTACAAGGCCATGCCCGACGTGAAGCTGGTCTCCATCTGCACCCCGCCGGGCGTCCGCCACGCCTATGTCCGCGAGGCGATCGATGCCGGCAAGGACGTGCTGCTCGAAAAGCCGCCGACGCCGACCATCACCGAGTTCGAGGACCTCGTCGCCTATGGCGAAAAGAAGGGCCGCGTCCTCTACCAGACCTGGCACAGCCGCTATAATGCCGCGGTCGACGCCGCGAGGCTCATCCTCAAGGACGAGGGCGTCGAGACCCTCCGCATCGACTGGCGGGAGAGCGTGCGCAAGTGGCACCCCGGCCAGGATTGGGTTTGGGAGCCCGGTGGCTTCGGCGTCTGCGACCCGGGCATCAACGCCATGTCGATCTTCACCAAGATCATGCCGTTCCCGGTATTCGTCGAAAGCGCGAAGCTGAAGTTCCCGGCCAACCGCCAGACGCCGGTCGACGCCGAGATCGTCTTCAAGTCGGCCCAGAAGCACAAGCCGACCATGAGCGCCGGGTTCAACTGGCTCGAGGAGTCCGGCGAGATCTGGACCATCGCGATCTCCACCCGCCGCGGCAACGAGTTGCGGCTCGAGCGGGGCGGCACCGTGCTCAAGGTCAACGGCATCGAAACCGTCGCCAACCCCTCCGAGGAGTACGAGGCGATCTACGAGCGCTTCGCCAAGCTGCTCAAGAAGGGCAAGTCCGAGATGGACGGCTCGCCGCTCCGCCTCATCGGCGACGCCTTCCTGCTCGGCGCGCGCGAAAACGTCGAAGACTTCAACTGGTAAGGCCCTGGGAGGACCATATGTACGAAACCTTCAACGGCTCCGCCCATCCGATGGCGCCCAAGGAAATCGCCATCACCGCCGTGCCTGAGGACGAGCGCGTCTGGGTGCCGCAGGCCGAGGGCGTGTGGTTCCGGCCGCTGTTCCTCAACACGCTGCAGGGCCAGTGGTGCAACCTGCTGCGCGTCCGCCGCGCCGGCGTGCTGAGCCGCCACCTGCATCCACAACCGGTCCATGGCTACGTGATCAAGGGCCGCTGGTACTATCTCGAGCACGACTGGGTGGCCGAGACCGGCTCCTACGTGTTCGAGCCGCCGGGCGAAATCCACACCCTCACCGTCCCCGAGGACTGCGAGGAGATGATCACCTTCTTCAACATCTCGGGCTGCATGGTCTACCTCGACAAGGACAACAAGCAGGTCGGCTTCGAGGACGTCTTCACCAAGATCGACATGTGCAAAAAGCACTACGAGAAGGTGGGGCTCGGCGCCGAATACGTGAACCAGTTCGTGCGCTGACCATGACGTGGGCCATGACCTGGGCGACTGAATTCTACGCCGGCAAGCATGTCGTGATCACCGGCGGCACCTCCGGCATCGGCCAGGGCATAGGCCGGGCGTTTGCCGATGCGGGCGCGACCGTGCACGCCACCGGCGCGACGCAGGCCGAGGTCGAGGCCGCGGTCATCGCCGAGCCGCGCTTCCGCTACACGCAGGTCGATGTGCGCAATTCCGAGCAGGTGATGGAGTATGCCACAGCGTCCGGGCCGATCGCCGCCCTGGTGAACTGCGCCGGCGTCAACCTGCGCGCCGCCGAGCACACCGTTCCGGGCTTCGAGACGGTGATCGACATCAACCTCAATGGCTCGATGCGGACCGCCTACGGCTTCCGCGACAAGCTGGCTGGCGGCGCCATCCTCAATATCGGTTCGATGTTCTCGTTCTTCGGCGCACCGCACGCCCCGGCCTATGCCGCGTCCAAGCATGCGGTCGCTGGTCTCACCAAGTCGCTGGCCGCCGCCTTCGCCAAGGAAGGCATCCGCGTCAACGCACTCGCTCCCGGCTGGATCGAGACCGCGATGACCGTCGTGCCGCGCGGCAACGAGGCCCGCAATGCCGAACTGATGGGCCGCACCCCGCTCGGCCGCTGGGGCACGCCGGCTGACCTCGCGCCGGCCGCGCTCTTTCTTTGCGGCCCCCTCGCCGGCTACATCACCGGCGCGGTCCTGCCCATCGACGGGGGCTACCTCATCGCCTGAGGGCGACGAGGTCCCACCCTCACTTGCCCGCCGCTTCCAGCAGCGCCAGGTCGCGGGCGTTGAGCGTCAGCGACGCGCCGCGCACCAGCGAGTGCAACTGCTCCACGCTCGTCGCCGAAGCGATCGGTGCCGCGACCCCGGGCTGGGCTCCGACCCAGGCCAGCGCCACCTCGGCGAGCTCGGCCTTGTGGTCGGCCGCCACCTGATCGAGGGCAGCAAGGATGCGCAGGCCGCGCTCATTGAGATACTTGCCGACCACCCCGCCGCCGCGCGGGCTTTTGCTTGCATCGTCGGCGCTGCGGTACTTGCCGGTCAGGAAGCCCGACGCCAGCCCGTAGTAGTGGATGCCCGACACCTCTTCGGCGACACAGAGGTCCTGCACCGGCCCTTCAAATTTGTCACGGGTAACGAGGTTGTACTCGTTCTGCAGTGTCTCGTAGCGCGGCAGGCCGTTGGCCTTCGACACCGCCAGCGCCTCCGCCAGCATCGCCGCATCCTGGTTGGAGGTACCGATATACCTCACCTTGCCGGCCTTGATCAGCGTGTCGTAGGCGCTCAAGGTCTCGGCGATCGGCGTGTTCGGGTCGGGCCAGTGGCTCTGGTAGAGGTCAATATAGTCGGTCTGAAGCCGCCGCAGCGAATTCTCGACTTCCTCGATGATCCACTTGCCGCTCAGGTCCTTGTGACCCTGCCCCATGTCGGAGCCGACCTTGGTGAACACCAGCACCTTGTCCCGGTTGCCGCGGGCCTTCATCCAGCGGCCGATGATCTTCTCGCTGTCGCTGTCATTGCCCGGCACCCAGCGCGAGTAACTGTCGGCGGTGTCGATGGCGTTGAAGCCCGCGTCGATATAGGCGTCGAACACGTCGAACGAGGTGGCCTCGTCCATGGTCCAGCCGACAACGTTGGTGCCGAGCACCAATGGCTCGATGAAAAGCTCCGAGCGGCCCAGGCGGCGCTTGGTCATGGCAGTCACTCCAGTGCAGGATTGAACGTCTAAACAGGGAGAACGCGAAGCTACGCCCGCCGGTTCATCACCGGCAAGCCGATGACGGTCACTTCGGCTGGATCAGGTCCCACTTGTTGCCATGGAGGTCTTCGAACACGGCCACCGAACCATAAGGCTCGTGCTGCGGGGCTTCGAGGAATTTCACGCCGTTGGCGGTGAACCGCGCGAAGTCGGCGGCGAAATCCTCGGTCTCGAGGAAGAAGCCAACCCGGCCACCGGTCTGGTTGCCGATGCGCGACGCCTCCTCCGCATCGCCGGCCTGGGCCAGCAGCAGGCGGGCGCCGCCGCCGGGGGGCGCGACCAGCACCCAGCGCTTGCCGTGCCCAAGCGGCGTGTCGGCGATAAGTTCAAAACCCAGCCTTTTGACGTAGAACGCAATTGCCTCGTCATATTCCTTCACTACCAGCGCCACGGTCGCGATCCGCATGGGCATCTCCACTGTTTCGTTGCTGGGTGAGTGCCCGAGGGTATCGGTCCCACGCAACCGCTTTACCTGTCGGCAAACTGCCTTTTTCCAAGATAGCCCCGTGGTTGGAATCTCATTCTCGATGAATGCGGTTTGACCGGTTGGTCAAACTCAGCCATTGCGCCCCCCCGAAAAAACGGCTTTGTTGCGGCCAAGCTCCGGAAAGGTGGGATGGGGTCCTGCCTTGCAACCGGAGCGCAATGCTATCGGGAGACATCCATGAAACTCATGCGCACCCTGCTGACTGCCACCGCGCTCGTCGCGGTGCTGGCTGGCAGCGCCTATGCCAAGCAGCTCGTCTACTGCTCCGAAGGCTCGCCGGAAGGCTTCGATCCGGCCCTCTGGTCGGCTGGTACCACCTTCGACGCCTCGTCGCGCGCCGTCTACAACCGCCTCGTCGATTTCGAGCTCGGTGGCTCGACAATCGTGCCGAGCCTGGCCGAGAGCTGGGAAATCTCCGAAGACGGCACCGAGATCACCTTCAAGCTCCGCCAGGGCGTGAAGTGGCAGACCACTGCCTATTTCACTCCCACCCGCGACTTCAATGCGGACGACGTGGTGTGGTCGATCAACCGTCAGTTCGATGCGGCCAGCCCCTGGGCGACCTATGTCGATGGCGCGTCCTACCAGTACTTCGACTCGACCGGCTTCAAGTCGGCGCTCAAGAGCGTCGAGAAGGTTGACGACTACACGGTGAAGTTCACCTTCAACCAGGCCGACTCGACGGTGTTCGTGAACTTCCCGATGGACTTCCTGTCGATCGGTTCGGCCGAATACGCCACCCAGCTCGAAGCTGCCGGCACCATGGCCCAGTTCAACCAGATGCCTGTCGGCACCGGCAAGTTCATGTACGTGGACTACCAGACCGACACCGTCATCCGCTACAAGTCGTTCGCCGATCACTTCGGCGGCGCCTCGCCGATCGACGACCTGATCTTCGCGATCACCAAGGAGCCGGCGGCCGCTCAGGAGGCCCTCAAGGCCGGCCAGTGCGACATCATCCCCTACCCGATCCCGGGCGACGTGGCCTCGCTGCGTGAAGACCCCAACCTGGTGGTCACCGAGACCGCCGGCGAGAATATCGGCTTCATCGCCTTCAACACCCAGCAGCCGCCGTTCGACAACCCCAAGGTTCGTCAGGCTCTGGATCTCGCCGTCAACCGCGAAGCCATCCTCGAGGGCGTCTACTCGGGCCAGGCCGTTCTCGCCCGCAACCCGCTCCCCGCTTCGTCCTGGGCTTCGGACCCGTCGAGCGAAGTGCCGGCCTACGATCCGGAAGCTGCCAAGGCGATGCTCGCCGAAGCCGGCGTCACCGACCTGTCGATGAAGCTCTGGTGGATGCCTGTCGCTCGTCCGTACAACCCGAACGGCAAGCGCATGGGTGAACTCCTGCAGGCCGACTGGGCTGCTATCGGCGTCAACGTCGAGCTCATCTCGATGGACTGGCCGGTCTACCTCGAGCAGTCCGCTTCGGTGGAACGTGACGGCGCGGTGATGATCGGCTGGGGTGCCGACAACGCCGATCCGGACAACTTCCTCGGCGTCCTGCTCTCCTGCGCCGCCGTGGGTACCAACAACCGTGCCCAGTGGTGCTACGAGCCCTATGACTCGCTGATCAAACAGGCCAAGGGCACCTTCGATGAAGCCGAGCGTGCTGCGCTCTACTTCCAGGCGACCAAGATCTTCCACGAGCAGAAGCCGTGGGTGATGCTGGCTCACTCGAACCAGTACATCGCTCACAACAAGCGCGTGCTGAACTTCAAGCAGGACCCGCTCGGGTTCCACCGCTTCGACGGCGCCGACGTCGCCGAGTAATCGACCAAAGCGGGGCGCCGGTCATCCGGCGCCCCGCCTCCCTTTTCGGTCTCCCCGGTTTTCGCCCTAAGGAGATCGCCGACGACGCCGCGGAGGCGTCGCCCAACCGCCGACGCGTTCGCGCGGTCCACCGCACAGGGCACACATGCTGCGCTACATCCTCTACCGGCTCGCACTGCTCATCCCGACCTTCATCGGGGTGACCATCGTCGCCTTCCTGTTCATCCGCATCCTGCCGGGCGACCCGGTGCAGGTACTGGCCGGCGAGCGCGGGGTTTCACCCGAGCGGCACGCCGAGGTCATGGCACGGCTCGGCTTCGACCGGCCGCTGTGGGAACAGTATTTCTCCTATCTCGGCAACGTGCTGCGCGGTGATTTCGGCGTGTCGTTCGCGTCCAAGCGCCCAGTGACGCAGGAGTTCTTCGCCCGCTTCCCGGCCACTGTCGAACTGTCGCTTTGTGCCATGTTCGTCGCCACCATCATCGGCATTCCGGCGGGCATCCTCGCCGCCGTCAAGCGCGGCAGCTGGCTCGACCAGGCTACCATGGGCACGGCGCTCGTCGGCTACTCGATGCCGATCTTCTGGTGGGGCATGCTGCTCATCATCCTGTTCTCCGGCATGCTGCACTGGACCCCGGTCTCGGGGCGAATAGCGCTCAACTACTTCTTCCAGCCGGTCACCGGCTTCATGCTGATCGACAGCCTGCTCTCGGGCCAGAAGGGCGCGTTCCTGTCGGCGCTGCACTACCTGATCCTGCCCACCGTGGTACTCGCGACGATTCCGCTCGCCGTCATCGCGCGGCAGACGCGCTCGGCGATGCTCGAGGTGCTGGGCGAGGACTATGTCCGCACCGCCAAGGCCAAGGGCCTGAATCCGCGCCGGGTGATCGGCGTCCATGCGCTGCGCAACGCGTTGATCCCGGTCATCACCACCATCGGCCTGCAGGTCGGGCTGCTGATGGCCGGCGCCATCCTCACCGAGACGATCTTCTCCTGGCCGGGCATCGGCAAATGGATGATCGAGGCGGTCAACAAGCGCGACTATTTCGTCGTGCAATCGGGCCTGCTGCTCATCGCGCTCATGATCATGGCGGTGAACCTCATCGTCGACGTGCTCTACGCGGTGATCAATCCGCGCATCCGGCACAACTGAGGAGCGCGCCATGTCCGTTACTCCTGCCGCCCCCGTCACCCCCACCCGCGGTCTCTCGGGCCTCCGCGAATTCTGGTACTATTTCAGCCAGAACACCGGCGCCGTCATCGGCCTCGTGATCTTCGTCCTCCTGGTGCTGATCGCGGTGTTTTCGCCGTGGATCGCGCCGCATGATCCGGCCAAGATCTACAACGGCTTCTTCCTCGTGCCCCCAGCCTGGCAAGAGGGCGGCGACGCCCGCTTCATCTTCGGCACCGACGCCATCGGCCGCGACATCCTTTCGCGCCTGATGCATGGCGCCCGCTACTCGCTGCTCATCGGCGCGGTGGTGGTGGCGATCTCGCTCACCGGCGGCATCATCCTCGGGCTGCTGGCCGGCTATTTCCGCGGCTGGGTCGATACGCTGATCATGCGGCTGATGGACATCATCCTCGCCTTTCCGTCGCTGCTGCTGGCGCTGGTGATGGTGACGGTGCTCGGCCCCGGGCTGTTCAACGCCATGCTGGCCATCGCCATCGTGCTGCAGCCGCACTTCGCTCGCCTGACCCGCGCCGCGGTCATCGCCGAGAACAGCCGCGAGTACGTGATTTCGGCCAAGGTCGCGGGCGCCAGCCATATCCGGCTGATGCTCGTCACCATCCTGCCGAACTGCCTCGGCCCGCTGATCGTACAGGCGACGCTGTCGTTCTCGAGCGCCATCCTCGATGCGGCCGCCCTCGGCTTCCTCGGGCTGGGCGCCCAGCCGCCGACGCCTGAGTGGGGCACCATGCTGGCCGATGCGCGCGAGTTCATCCTGCGCGCCTGGTGGGTCATCACCATCCCCGGCCTCGCCATCCTCGTCACCGTCCTCGCCATCAACCTCATCGGCGACGGCCTCCGCGACGCCCTCGATCCCAAGCTCAAGCGGAGCTGACGCCATGCCCCTGCTCGAAGTGAAAAACCTCACCGTCGCCTTCGACACCTCCGTCGGCACGTTCCACGCCGTGCGCGGCATCGACCTCAGCGTCGATGCGCGCGAAGTGCTGGCGATCGTCGGAGAAAGCGGCTCCGGTAAGTCGGTGGCCATGCTGTCGGTGATGGGCCTGTTGCCCGACACCGCCACCGTCACTGCCGACAAGCTGACCTTCGACGGTCACGACCTCCTCACCATCTCGCCCGAGGAACGCCGCAAGCTCATCGGCAAGGACGTGGCGATGATCTTCCAGGAGCCGATGACCTCGCTCAACCCCTGCTTCACCGTCGGTTTCCAGATCGAGGAGGTGCTGCGCTTCCACCTCGGCATGGACAAGGCGACGCGGCGGCGGCGGGCGATCGAGCTGTTCGAGCAGGTCGGCATTTCCGACCCGAAGGCGCGGCTCAACTCGTTCCCGCACCAGATGTCGGGCGGACAGAACCAGCGCGTGATGATCGCCATGGCCATCGCCTGCAACCCCAAGCTGCTGATCGCCGACGAGCCGACCACCGCGCTCGACGTCACCATCCAGAAGCAGATCCTCGACCTCCTGGTCCGGCTGCAGGCCGAGCACGGCATGGGCCTCATCATGATCACCCACAATATCGGCGTCGTCGCCGAAACCGCCGACCGCGTCGTGGTGCAGTACAAGGGCCGCAAGATGGAGGAGGCGGGCGTGCTCGAGCTCTTCACGGCGCCGAAGTCGCCCTATACCCGCGCCCTGCTCGCCGCCCTGCCCGAGAACGCCACCGGCGACCGGCTGCCCACCGTTTCCGGCTTCAACCCCGAGGAGCTCGCCGTCTGATGGCCCCCGTCCTCGAAGCCCGGAATCTCGTCCGCGACTACCATGTCGGCGGCAGCCTGTTCGGCGGCGGCCGCACCGTGCATGCGGTCAGGAACATCTCGTTCAGCCTCGAAAAGGGCAAGACGCTGGCCATCGTCGGCGAAAGCGGCTCGGGCAAATCCACCCTCGCCCGCATCCTGACCCTGATCGACCGGCAGACCGCCGGCGAACTGCTGATGGATGGCGTGCCGGTCGATGTCGCCAACGGCGTCACCCGGGAGCTGCGCCGCAAGGTGCAGATCGTGTTCCAGAACCCCTATGGCTCGCTCAACCCGCGGCAGAAGATCGGCGACGTGCTGATGGAGCCGCTGCTGCTCAACACCGACATGCCGGCGCCGCAGCGCCGCGAGCGGGCGATGGAAATGCTGCTCAAGGTCGGGCTGCAGGCCGAGCACTTCAACCGCTATCCGCACATGTTCTCGGGCGGCCAGCGGCAGCGCATCGCGATTGCCCGCGCCATCATACTGCAACCCTCGCTGCTGGTGCTCGACGAGCCGGTCTCGGCGCTCGACCTGTCGGTGCAGGCGCAGATCCTCAACCTGCTGGCCGACCTGCAGGACGAGTTCGGGCTCACCTACGTGTTCATCAGCCACGATCTCTCGGTGGTGAAATACATCGCCGATGACGTCATGGTGATGTACCTCGGCGAAGCGGTCGAGTTCGGCTCCCGCGAGAAGCTGTTCTCGGCGCCCGAGCATCCCTACACCCAGGCGCTGTTCGCCGCGACGCCGCGCGCCGACGTCGAGAGCATCAAGGCCCGGCTGGCCAGGAAGGCCGCGGCGGCCGCCGTCTGAGGTCCCGGTAAGATCGCAGCAACCATCACCCATTTGGGTGAGGTGATTGTAAGGATTGGCAAAGGACTGGTGCCCTAGCGTTCGCCTTGCGAAGTGGGGGCACGGGAATGCGTCACTTTCTGGCGGCGCCGCGAGCTATGGCCGTGGCCGCAGACAAGACCAAATGGGAACGGGACGCGGATGCGCTGCCGAGCGCTCGGCGCCTGCTCGTCTACAGCGCCGTATTCATCGTCCTGCTTTCCCTCACGGTGCTCGGTGGCACGATCTACGCCGGGTCGCAGATCAACGACGTCGTCGCGGGCCACGAGATGTCCCAGGCGCGCCTTGCGATGGCGACCCTGTCGGTGGCGACCAATGGGTCGGATCCCGCGCTGCCCCAGAAACTAGCCAGCTTCGGCCTCGACAGCGCCCGCATTGCCGCTGCATCCACCGTCATGGAGCACGAACTGGCACTGCCGATCCCGGACAGCGGCGATGTCCTGATCTGGACCCCGCGGCGGCTCGGCACGGAGCTGTTTGTCCAGCTGGCGCCGATGCGCATCGCCTCTTCGCTGATCTTCGTGCTCGGCATCGCTTTCCTCATGCGGCGGCTCTACCTGCTGGCGCGCGAACTCGAGGGGCGCCGGGCAGAGGCGCAGACGCTCGCGACGCGCGACGCGCTGACCGGGCTCGGCAACCGGCTCGCATTCGACGAGGGCATGGAGCGCATGCTGGTCGAGGGCAAGGGCGAACTGGCCCTGCTCTACCTCGATCTCGACGGCTTCAAGCAGGTGAACGACACGCTCGGCCATGGCGCCGGTGACGACGTGCTGCGGACCGTCGGCGAACGGCTGGCCGCGCTGGTGCAGCCCGGCGACCTGCTGGTCCGGCTGGGTGGCGACGAGTTCGTGGTGCTGGTCGGCAAGTTCGGCTCCCAGGTCGAACTGGCCCGGCTGGCGGTCACCATCGAAAAGGCTCTCGCCGAGCCGGTGCAGCTTGGCACCCGCTCGCTGCAGATCGGGGTGAGTATCGGAATTGCCGTGGCGCCCGTCGATGGCACCACTGGCACCGCGCTGCTCGAGGCGGCCGATGAAGCGCTCTATAGGGCCAAGCGCGACCGGAGCGGCTTCGTGATGGCGACTGCCGCCTGAGTTTTGCAGTGGATCAACGGCCGATTCCGTCCGCCGGCGACGCGCTCGCGTGTATCAGTCGCGAGCCTTGGGAGCTTTGGGGGAAGTCGATGAGCAACCTGATCGTGATGCTGGCCCACGTCCTCCTCGGCGGAGCGTTCGTCATTTTCGGTATCCGCAACTGGCGCTTCAATGTCCCGCGCCTCAGCGGCATCCTGTCGGGCAAGAACTTCCCGCAATCGCAGACCGTCGTCCGTGTCGGCATCGTCCTGCAGGGCATCGGCGGCCTGCTGACACTGTTGGCGATCCTGGTTCCCGCCGCGGGGGTGGCAGGCGGGGTGATCATGATCGTCTTCCTGGTGCTGGCGACAGTGCTGTTCCACCCGATGTGGCAGTTCACCGGGGAGGCGCGCATGCCGCACACGGCAGCGACGCTGCTGAACAGCGGGCTCTGCGGCGCGTTCCTGCTGGTCATTGCCCGCGGGCTTTAGCCTCGCCGAGTTCGGCGAGCCGCTTCGGCACCCAGCGGTGGAAGGCCTTGGCGTAGCGTGCCCTCAGGCCCCGCTGCGGCGCGCTGAGGAACCAGCTCTTGTCGATCGCGGCGAGCCAGGCGCGCTCGATCGCCGGGCCGACGCCCACCCGTTCCTCATCGCCAAACCCCGAGGCGGAGTAGACGGTGAACTCGCCCAGGTAGATGTCCTCGCCGTCGACGATGAAATCGATCCGCAGTTGGTCGATGCCGGTGCCGAGGCGCCTCGCATAGTCGGCCGCGCGGGCAAACACGCCCGGGGCGAGGGGGTCGGCGGTCAGCCTCCCTGCCCCGTCGACCGGCTGGTCGATCCACTGTCCGTCGGCCGTGAAGTAGGCCGCCTGCGCCGCGCCCGATTTCCAGTGCGTGGCGACGAACGCTAAGGAAATCACCCCGTCATGGCAGCGGAAGGTCAGGTCGACGATGCCGTCTTCGCCGCCGATCAGCTGTTCGACGAACAGCCGCGGGGTTACCTGCGAATAGCCCCATTCGCCGAGCCGGCCGGAAGGCTGCAGCCAGCGGCGCAGGCGGCGCCGGCGTTCCGCCTCGGTCCAGCGGGTGCGGCCCGGATAGTAGTTCCGCCCCGAGCCGCTCGTCGACTTGACCACATAGCCGTCGGCGAGAAACTCGTCCGGCAGCGCCTCCGCATCCGTGCCAACCCACATGATCGGGGCCGAGCGCAGGTCCGGCAGGCGGGCCTCAGCCCATTGGCGCGCCGCCAGCTTGTCGCAGAAGGTGGCGAACAGCGGATTGCGGTCGAAGTGCTTCCGCCACTGCATCAGCTCGTTGTGGCCACGCGGGCGGGCGAAATCGGGGATGCGGCCGAGCCGAATGGCGGTGCCCAGCGCAAACGCCGGCCGGCCGAGCCAGACCGACGCGTTGGTCAGCGCAAAGATCGCCTCGTCGAAGAGCAGGCCCAATGTGCCGGTCCCCTGGTTGAGCCTGCCCGGATAGACGGCCAAGGCATTGGCAGCAAGCTGCAAAGCTCGGTCACAGGCTTGTTCGGCGTCGAAAGGGCCGGGCTGGCGAAAACCGGCAACAGGCCGCGCTCAACTGGGCTTTGTCAGCACGCCGTGCATGAACAGGGTTTCGAGGAACCGCGCCGCGTCCTCGAACCGGCCTTCGCCGCCGCGGTCTCGCCCCAGCACCGCACGCACCTGCACGTCGAAATCGGCATAGTGCTGGGTGGTGGCCCAGATCGAGAAGATCAGGTGGTAGGGGTCGGTGCGCCGCAGCTTCCCCTCGTCCATCCAGCGTTCGAGGACCTTGGCCTTTTCGTCGACCAACGCCTTGAGGTCACCCTCCAGCACGTCGACGATCCGCGGCCCGCCCTGCAGCATCTCGCCGGCAAACAGGCGGCTCTGGCGCGGGAAGTCGCGGCTCATCTCCAGCTTGCGGCGGATGTAGGAGCGAAGCTCCGGCACCGGATCGCCGACTGAATCCAGCTCGCGCAGCGGCGCGAGCCAGATGTCCAGCATCGAGGTCATCAGGCGCTTGTAGATCTCTTCCTTGCGGGGGAAATAGTACAGCAGGTTGGGCTTGCTCATCCCCGCCGCCTCGGCGATCTGGTCGATGGTGGCGCCGAGGAATCCCTTCTCGGAAAACACGTCGAGCGCCGCTTCCAGGATCACGTCCTGCTTCTCGCGCTGGATGCGCGTCAGCGGCTTGCCGCGCAGCTTTGCACGGCCCTTCGGCGCGCCAACGGACGCGATCTCACCACCCTCCGGAGCACTCCCGGAGTCGAGCATTTTCACCTTGATCGGCGGCATGGGAGTGATAACGTTTTTTCCAACTGGTCAAATTTCTGGATATCACGTCCAAAGGTCAAGGGCCAAATAGACTTGACCTCGCAGATCAACAAAAAGACCTAGGGAGACCGAGGGTGTCCAACCGTCGCAATGTCACGCCGAACGACCTGAGCGCGTTCTGGATGCCGTTCACCGCAAACCGCCAATTCAAGAAGGCGCCCCGCATGTTCGTGGGCGCCAAGGACATGCATTACACCACCTCCGACGGCCGTGAGGTGCTCGACGGCACGGCAGGTCTATGGTGCGTCAACGCCGGCCACTGCCGCCCCCGGATCGTCGAGGCCATCGCCACCCAGGCGGCCGAGATGGACTACGCGCCGGCGTTCCAGATGGGCCACCCCAAGGCGTTCGAACTGGCTAACGCGCTGGTGCAGATCGCACCCGAAGGCCTCAACCATGTGATGTACACCAACTCGGGCTCCGAGTCGGTCGAGACGGCGCTCAAGACGGCCATCGCCTACCACCGCGTCAAGGGCGACGGCGCCCGCTTCCGCCTGATCGGGCGCGAGCGCGGTTATCACGGCGTCAATTTCGGCGGCATTTCAGTGGGCGGCATCGTCACCAACCGCAAGATGTTCGGCACGCTGCTCACTGGCGTCGACCACATGTCGCACACCCACACGCCGGGCAAGAACCAGTTCACCCGCGGCGAGCGCGAAGAGGGCGCCACGGACCTGCTGGCCGAGCTCGAGCGCATCGTCACCCTGCACGACGCCTCGACCATCGCGGCAGTGATCGTCGAGCCGGTCGCCGGCTCCACCGGCGTGCTGATTCCGCCCAAGGGCTACCTCAAGAAGCTGCGCGAGATCACCAAGAAGCACGGCATCCTGCTGATCTTCGACGAAGTCATCACCGGCTTCGGCCGTGTCGGCACGCCGTTTGCGGCGGACTATTTCGGCGTCACGCCCGACATGATCGTCTGCGCCAAGGGGCTGACCAACGGCACCATCCCGATGGGCGCGGTGCTCGTCACCTCGGAGATCCATGACGCTTTCATGCAGGGCCCCGAGCACATGATCGAGTTCTTCCACGGGTACACCTACTCGGGGAACCCGATCGCCGCGGCTACCGGTCTCGCGACGCTCGAAGTCTACAAGGAAGAAGGCCTCCTCACCCGTGGCGCCGAGCTCGCGCCCTACTGGGAAGACGCGCTCCATTCGCTGAAGGGCCTGCCACACGTCATCGACATCCGCAACCTCGGCCTCATCGGCGCGGTGGAACTCGAGCCGATTGCCGGTTCGCCGACCAAGCGCGCCTTCTCGGCCTTCGTGCAGGGGTACGAGGAGGGCATCCTGATCCGTACGACCGGCGACATCATCGCCATGAGCCCGCCGCTGATCATCTCGAAGGCGCAGATCGACGAATTGATCGGCAAGCTCGGCTCCATCCTGAAGTCGCTTGAGTAGAATGGAATGCTTGTTCTATATCGATCGAAATAGAATGAACATTCCAACTCGCGGAGGCCTGTGATGCCCACCATTCAGAACGCCATTGGCGGCAAGCTCGTAACCAGCGTCTCGACGCGCACCCAGCCGGTGTACAACCCGGCGACCGGCGAGGCGATCGCCACGCTGCCGCTCTCGACCAATGACGAGATCAACGCCGCCGTCGCCGCCGCCAAGGCAGCGCAGCCGGCCTGGGGCAACACCACGCCGATGAAGCGGGCGCGGGTGATGTTCAAGTTCAAGGAGCTGCTCGAAAAGCACGCCGACGAACTCGCCAGCCTCATCTCGCTCGAGCACGGCAAGGTGCATGACGATGCGCTGGGCGAGCTGGCCCGCGGCATCGACTGCGTCGATTTCGCCTGCGGTATCCCGCAGCTGCTGAAGGGCGAATTCAGCCGCAATGTCGGCCCGTCGATCGACAGCTACTCCGACCGGCAGCCGCTGGGCGTCGTGGCCGGTATCACGCCGTTCAACTTCCCGGCCATGGTGCCAATGTGGATGTATCCGCTCGCCATTGCCTGCGGCAACGCCTTTATCCTGAAGCCGTCGGAGCGCGATCCGTCGGCGCCGATGTTCGCCTACCAGCTGCTGATGGATGCCGGCCTGCCGGCTGGCGTGATGAACGTCATTCACGGAGACAAGGAAGCCGTCGACGCCATCCTCGACCACCCCGACATCAAGGCCGTGTCCTTCGTCGGCTCGACCCCGATCGCCGAGTATGTCTATCGGCGCGGCACCACCGCCGGCAAGCGCATGCAGGCGCTGGGCGGCGCCAAGAACCACATGATCGTCATGCCCGACGCCGACATGGACCAGGCCGCCGACGCGCTGATGGGCGCCGGCTACGGCTCGGCCGGCGAGCGCTGCATGGCGATCTCCGTCGCCGTCCCGGTCGGCGAGAAGACCGCCGATGCGCTGATCGCCAGGCTGAAGCCGCGCGTCGAAGCGCTGAAGATCGGCCCCGCGACCGACAAGGACGCGCAGATGGGTCCGATCGTCTCGAAGGCGCAGCGCGACAAGATCGTCGGCTATATCGACGCGGGCGTCGAAGCGGGCGCCGAACTCGTCGTCGATGGCCGCGGCTTCTCGCTGCAGGGCTACGAAAACGGCTTCTTCGTCGGCGGCACGCTGTTCGACCACGTGAAGCCCGACATGAAGATCTACCGCGAGGAAATCTTCGGGCCGGTCCTGTCCGTCGTCCGCGCCCAGTCCTACCAGGATGCCGTCGACCTGATCCACGGCCACGAATACGCCAACGGTACCGCCATCTTCACCCGCGACGGCGACGCCGCCCGCGAGTTCGCCGACAAGATCGAGGTGGGCATGGTGGGCATCAACGTGCCGATCCCCGTCCCCGTCGCCTACCACTCCTTCGGCGGCTGGAAGCGCAGCCTGTTCGGCGACCACTCGATCTACGGCCCCGAAGGCGTCCATTTCTACACCCGGCTCAAAACCGTCACCACCCGCTGGCCCGCCGGCATCAAGGGCGGCGCGGAATTCAGCTTCCCGAGCCAGAAGTAACTCTCTGCGGGCCCCTTACCACCCTACGGTGGCGAGGGGCTCTTCGTTTCAAGGACGTCAGCATGCCAGCACCCGGCGAGAACCTGCGTATCAACCCAGATCGGCTGTGGAACTCCATCCACGAGCTGGCCGAGATCGGCCCGGGGATCGCAGGCGGCTCGAACCGGCAGACGCTGACCGATGACGATGCAAAGGGCCGCGCGCTGTTCCAGAAATGGTGCGAGGCAGCCGGCATGAGCATGGGCGTCGATCAGATGGGCACCATGTTCATGACTCGCCCGGGCACCGACCCCGACGCGCTGCCGGTCTATGTCGGCTCGCATCTCGACACCCAGCCGACCGGCGGCCGCTACGACGGCGTGCTCGGCGTGCTGGCTGCGCTCGAAGTCGTCCGCTCGCTGAACGACCTCAACATCCAGACCAGGCACCCCATTGTCGTCACCAACTGGACCAACGAGGAAGGCGCCCGCTACGCCCCGGCGATGATGGCCTCGGGCGTGTTCGCCGGCCAGTTCAGCCTCGACTACGCTTACGGCCGCAAGGATTCGGACGGCAAGGCGTTCGGCGACGAGCTGAAGCGCATCGGCTGGGTCGGCGACGAGCAGGTAGGCGCCCGCAAGATGCACGCCTACCTCGAATACCACATCGAGCAGGGCCCGATCCTCGAAGCCGAGGGCAAGCAGATCGGCGTCGTCACCCACGGCCAGGGGCTGTGGTGGCTCGAGTTCACGTTGACCGGCAAAGAGGCGCATACCGGCTCCACCCCGATGAACATGCGCGTCAACGCCGGCCTCGCCATGGCCCGTATCATGGAGATGGTCCAGGCGGTGGCGATGGACGCCCAGCCGGGCGCCGTCGGCGGTGTCGGGCAGGTAAAATTCTCGCCCAACTCCCGCAACGTGCTGCCCGGCACCGTGGTGTTCACGGTCGATATCCGCTCGCCCGACCAGGCAAAGCTCGACGGCATGCGGGCGCGCATCGAGGCCGAAGCGGCCAAGATCGCCGCCGCGCTCGGCGTCGGCTGCGCCGTGGAAGCGGTCGGCCACTTCGACCCCGTCGCGTTCGATCCCACCCTCGTCGCCCGCGTCCGCAAGGCGGCCGAGACGCTCGGCTACTCGCACATGGACATCATCTCGGGCGCCGGCCACGACGCCTGCTGGATGAACCGCATCGCACCGTCCGTCATGATCATGTGCCCCTGCGTCGACGGCCTGAGCCACAACGAAGCCGAGAACATCTCAAAGGAATGGGCGGGCGCCGGGGCCGACGTGCTGCTGCACGCAGTGCTGGAGACGGCGGAGATTGTGGGGTGAGCCGATCCACACTATATTCGGTGCGACCATGGGAGGATCGACGGTGTCGACCGACAATCTCGTTCTCGAACATCTGCGTGCCATTCGCGCCACACAAGATCGCCACACTGAACGTCTGCTCGAAATCGCCGGCCGGCTCGGCATGCTCGAACAGCAATACGCCAATATCTCCGGACGCGTTGACCGGATCGACCAGCGGCTCGACCGTGTTGAAGTCCGCCTCGGGCTCATCGAAGCGTAGCGCCGCTATTTGCCGCATCAATTTCAGAGCCGTCGCTGCGCCGCAGCGGCGGCTTTCGTTCGTTTGAGGGAACCCCATGACTTCGAAGATCATCAAGAACGGTACCATCGTCACCGCGGACCTCACATACAAGGCCGATATCCGCGTCGAGAACGGCACCATCACCGAGATCGGGCCCAACCTCGCCGGCGGTGAAACCCTCGACGCCACCGGCTGCTACGTCATGCCGGGCGGCATCGATCCGCACACCCATCTCGAAATGCCGTTCATGGGCACCTATTCGTCGGATGATTTCGAGTCAGGCACCCGCGCCGCGCTCTCGGGCGGCACCACAATGGTGGTGGATTTCTGCCTGCCGAGCCCCAACCAGTCGCTGCTCGAAGCGCTGAAGATGTGGGACAACAAGACCTCCAAGGCCTCGTGCGACTACTCGTTCCACATGGCCATCACCTGGTGGGGCGAGCAGGTGTTCAACGAGATGGCCGATGTCGTCGATCGCGGCATCACCTCGTTCAAGCACTTCATGGCCTACAAGGGCGCGCTGATGGTGAACGACGACGAGATGTTCGCCTCGTTCCAGCGCTGCGCCGAGCTGGGCGCCCTGCCCCTCGTCCACGCCGAGAACGGCGACGTCGTCGCCTCGCTCACCCAGAAGCTGCTGGCCGAGGGCAATAACGGCCCCGAGGGCCACGCCTATTCCCGCCCCGTCGAAGTGGAGGGCGAGGCCACCAACCGCGCCATCATGATCGCCGACATGGCGGGCGTGCCGGTCTACATCGTCCACACCTCGTGCGAGGAAGCCCACGAGGCGATCCGCCGGGCGCGGCAGAAGGGCATGCGCGTCTATGGCGAGCCGCTGATCCAGCACCTCGTGCTCGACGAGACCGAGTATTTCAACAAGGACTGGGACTATGCGGCCCGCCGGGTGATGAGCCCGCCCTTCCGCAACAAGCAGCACCAGGATTCGCTCTGGGCCGGGCTCGCGGCCGGGTCGCTTCAGGTGGTGGCGACCGATCATTGCGCCTTCACCACGGCGCAAAAGCGCAACGGGGTTGGCAACTTCTCCAAGATCCCCAACGGGACCGGCGGGCTCGAGGACCGGCTGCCCGTGCTGTGGACCAAGGGCGTCACGACCGGGCGGCTGACCATGAACGAGTTCGTCGCCGTCACCTCCACCAACATCGCCAAGATCCTCGGGCTCTATCCCAAGAAGGGCGCGATCCTCGTCGGTGCCGATGCCGACCTCGTGGTGTTCGACCCCAAGCGGAAGAAGACGATTTCGGCCGCCACGCAGCAGTCGGCCATCGACTACAACGTGTTCGAAGGCATCGCGGTCGAAGGCCTGCCGCGCTTCGTGCTGACGCGCGGCCACGTGGCCGTCACCGAGGACAAGATCAGCGCCGAGCCGGGCCACGGCCAGTTCGTCGCCCGCGAAGCCAACAACCCTGTGAACCGCGCCTTTTCGACGTGGAAAGACGTGGTCGCCCCGCGCAAGGTAGAGCGCTCGGGCATTCCTCAGAGCGGGGTGTGAGCGTGAGGGGCACCCTGGGGGTGCCGACCCCTCATCCGCCCTTCGGGCACCTTCTCCCACAAGGGGAGAAGGCGAAGGAGCCACACGCTCGGGCGGCTCGAGAGGCGACTAAGGGTGCCACATCGCCTTCTCCCCTTGTGGGAGAAGGTGGCCGGAGGCCGGATGAGGGGTGCCCCCAACCGGCGCTGCCGGGACGTGGTGTAGAGAACGTGCAGGGGGTTTGCATTTGACGTCGGTGGTTTCCGCCAGGGGCCTGGGCCTGACATTCAAGACCGGTGACGGCGACGTGCAGGCGTTGTCGGATGTGAATCTCGATATCAACAGGGGCGAGTTCGTCTCGTTCATCGGCCCCTCCGGCTGCGGCAAGACCACCTTCCTGCGGGTCATCGCCGATCTCGAGCAGCCGACGGCGGGCTCCATCACCGTCAACGGCACCTCGCCCGCCGATGCGCGGCTCAACCGTTCCTACGGCTATGTCTTCCAGGCCCCGGCCCTCCTGCCCTGGCGCACCATCGATCGCAATGTGGGGCTGCCGCTCGAGATCATGGGCTATGGCGACAGCGCCGCCCGCGTCTCGAAGGCGCTCGACCTCGTGAACCTCACCGGCTTCGAGAAGAAGTTCCCGTGGCAGTTGTCGGGCGGCATGCAGCAGCGTGCCTCCATCGCCCGCGCGCTGGCTTTCGATGCCGACCTGCTGCTGATGGATGAGCCGTTCGGCGCCCTCGACGAGATCGTCCGCGATCACCTCAATTCGGAACTCCTGAAGCTCTGGGCGCGAACCGAAAAGACCATCGCCTTCGTCACCCACTCCATCCCCGAGGCGGTGTATCTCTCCACCAAGATCGTAGTGATGAGCCCGCGGCCGGGCCGGGTCACTGACATCATCGACAGTCCTCTGCCCCGCGAGCGCCCGCTCGATATCCGCGAAACGCCGGAGTTCCTCGCCATCGCCGCCCGCGTCCGCGATGGCCTGCGCGCCGGCCACTCGTACGAGGAATAGGCGCATGCGCGGGCTGTTCGCTGGCAAGACCGTACCGGTCCTGATCGTGCTGCTGGCGATCGTGCTGTTCTGGTACGTCATGGCCGTGGTGATGAACGCGCCGTGGCAGGAGACGCTGAACGGGCGCGCCAACCTCACCGATGTGCCGCTGCTCGAGTTCGCGCAGCAGACCTGGGCACAGGACAAGCCGGTGCTGCCAGCACCGCACCAGGTGGCCGGCGGTATCTGGACCGGCCTGTTCGGCTCGGCCATCACCGCGCCGCGCTCGCTCGCCTACCATGCAGGCATCACGCTTGGCGCCACGATGCTGGGCTTTGCGCTCGGCACGCTGCTGGGCATCGGCCTTGCGGTGATGATCGTCCACAACGATGCGTCCGACCGCTCGCTGATGCCGTGGATCATCGCCAGCCAGACCATCCCGATCCTCGCCATCGCGCCGATGGTGGTGGTCGGCCTTGGCGCCGTCGGGGTCACCGGCATCGTGCCCAAGGCGCTGATCTCGATGTATCTGAGCTTTTTCCCGGTCGTCGTCGGCATGGTGAAAGGGCTGCGCACGCCCGAGGCGATCCAGCTCGACCTGATGCGCACCTACAATGCCTCGGCCTGGCAGGTGTTTGCCAAGTTGCGCTGGCCGACTTCGGTGCCGTTCCTGTTCGCTTCCATGAAGGTCGGCATCGCCATTTCGCTGATCGGCGCGGTAGTGGGCGAGCTCTCGAACAGCGCCGGCGGGGGGCTCGGGGTGCGGCTGCTTACCGGCTCCTACAACGGCCAGACCATCCAGATCTGGGCCGCGCTGTTCATCGCCGCGGGGCTCGCAGCCATGCTGGTGATCCTCGTCGGCTGGGGCGAAAAGCTCGCCAACCGCCGCATGGGGGTGCGGGCATGAAGAGGCAACTGACGGGCTTGCAGCGCGCTCTGGCGGCGTTCGCCGGTGGGTTTGCCCTGCTGGCGCTGATTTTCGAGTTCGCCTCGACCGAGGGCGCACCGCTGCCGGTGTGGGAGTTTCCGTTGGCGGGGACGTTCCTCGTCCTCGGGGTACTCGCCATCGGGCGTATCTGGTTCCAGCTCCCGCTGTTCATCGACGGCGCGCTGTCGGTGCTGGGCGCCGTGGCCCTGCTGCTGGCGCTCGATACGCTGCAGATGGCTGGACCAGGGTACTGGTTCGCGCTGGTCTCGACATGGATGTTCGCCTGGCTGTTCGTCGAACAGCTGGCAGCGTCGATCCGTGCCGGACGCACGTCCCCTACCCTTGGCATGCTGATCCCGGTCGTGTTCGGCCTCTCGCTGCTGCTGATCTGGGAAATCATTGTCCGGGCGGCGAGTGTGCCGATGGTGCTGCTGCCGCCGCCGAGCATGATCTGGACGCGGATCCTCACCTCCTTGCCGACGCTGACGGCCGACTTCCTGCAGACCTTCAAGGCCGTGCTCGCCGGGTTCGCGCTCGGCTGCGGCTCCGGCTTTATCGTCGCCATCCTCGTCGATCGCTCGCCGTTCCTGAAACGGGGCCTACTGCCGATCGGCAACTTCGTCTCCGCCCTTCCAATCATCGGCATCGCGCCCATCATGGTGATGTGGTTCGGCTTCGACTGGCCTTCCAAGGCCGCCGTCGTCGTCGCCATGACCTTCTTCCCCATGCTGGTCAACACCGTGGCGGGGCTCAACGCGTCGTCCAGCATCGAGCGCGACCTGATGCGCACCTATGCCGCCAGCTACTGGGAGACGCTGCTCAAGCTGCGACTGCCGGCGGCGGCGCCCTTCATCTTCAATGCGTTGAAGATCAACTCGACTCTGGCGCTCATCGGCGCAATCGTAGCGGAATTCTTCGGGACACCCATTGTGGGAATGGGGTTCCGGATATCGACCGAGGTCGGGAAACTGAACATCGACCTGGTCTGGGCAGAAATCGCCGTGGCGGCGGTCGCAGGTTCTGCCTTCTACGGGGTCATCGCGCTCATCGAGCGCGCGGTGACCTTCTGGCATCCGTCCGTCCGTGGTGGGCGGACTTAACAGGGGTAAGGGAAACGACAATGAAGAAATTTCTTCTGGCACTGGCGGCAGGCGCGATGGCGCTCACCGCTACCGCCGCGATGGCCCAGGACAAGCTGACGCTGCAGCTGAAGTGGGTCACCCAGGCGCAGTTCGCCGGCTATATCGTCGCCAAGGCGAAGGGCTTCTACACCGAGGAAAACCTCGATGTGACGATCCTGCCGGGCGGCCCGAACGTCGCTCCGCCGCAGGTCATTGCGGGCGGTGGCGCCGACATCATCGTCGAGTGGATGGGCGCCGCAGCGGCTGCCCGCGACAAGGGCGTGCCGCTGGTCAATATCGCCCAGCCGTTCAAGCGCTCGGGCCTGATGATGATCTGCCCGACCGAGTCCGGTGTCACCTCGGTCGCCGACTTCAAGGGCAAGACGCTTGGCGTCTGGTTCTTCGGCAACGAATACCCGTTCTTCGCCTGGATGAACAAGGAAGGCCTCAGCACCGCCGAAGGCGGCGACGTCAAGGTGCTGCAGCAGAGCTTTGATATCCAGCCGATGATCCAGAAGCAGGCCGACTGCATCTCGGTCATGACCTACAACGAGTACGGCCAGGCCCTCGCTGCCGGCTACGGCCCGGACAACCTGACCATCTTCAACTACACCGAACTGGGCAACGACCTGCTCGAGGACGGCCTCTACGTGATGGAAGAAACCCTCGCCGATCCGGCCAAGGTCGACGCCTACACCCGCTTCGTGAAGGCCTCGATGAAGGGCTGGCAGTACGCTCTCGAGAACGCCGACGAGGCCGCGCAGATCGTCGTCGACAATGACGACACCGGTGCCGCCGAACTGGCCGCGCAGCGCTACATGGTGGGCGAGGTATCGAAGCTCGTTGACGCCACCGACCCGTCGCTCGACATGGCTGCCTACGACCGCACCATCAAGGCACTGGTCGACCAGAAGATCATCTCGGCGGCCCCGGAAGGCGCCTACAGCACGGTGATCACCGACGCGCTGAAGTAAGCGCTACACCAGATGTGACGAAGGCGGGGAGCAATCCCCGCCTTTTTCGTTCAGCTGACGTTCAGCTTGGCGGCAAACTCGCAGCACAACTGCAGCAAGTCTGCCTCAACCCGCTTCCCGCTCCGCCTCGGGAGATTCCGGCATCGTGTCGAACTGGGCGTTCAGCATGACGCGGATGGCATCCCGGGTCATCGGGCGGGAGATCAGGTAACCCTGCGCCTCGGCGTAGCCGGCGGCGTGGACAGCCCGCAACTGGTCCGCCGTCTCGATGCCCTCTGCCGTGGTCGACATGCCCAGGCGCGCCCCGATATCGGCGACCGCGGAGACGATCGTCGCCGCCCCGTCCGACCCCTCCAGCGCCCGCACGAAGCTGCCGTCGATCTTCAGCTTGTCGAAGGGGAAGGCGAGCAGATAGCTCAGCGCCGAGAAGCCCGTACCGAAATCGTCGAGCGCGATCCGGACACCCAGCGCGCGGAGCTGCCGAAGGGCCTCAAGGCTCTGCTCGGACTGCTCGAGGAACACGCTCTCGGTGATCTCGATCTCAGCCCGCCCCGGGGCAAGGCCCGATGAGGCCAAGGCATTCATCACGGTCGCAACGAGATTGCCGCGCCGCAGCTGGATGCTCGAAACATTGACCGCGACGCGCAGATCGGCCGGCCAACGCGCCGCCTCGGCGAAGGCCTCGCGCAGCGCCCATTCGCCGATCATCACGATGAGCCCGCAATCCTCGGCCACCGGGATGAACTCGCCCGGCGATACGAGCCCCCGCTCCGGATGGCGCCAGCGGATCAGGGCCTCGAAACCCGAGAAGCTGCCGGCCCTCATGTCGAGTATGGGTTGGTAGTGCAGCTCGAACTCACCGCTCTCGATGGCGCGGCGCAGTTCGGCCTCGAGCCGGCGCCGGTCGGCAGCAGCATGGTCGAGGTCGGGCGCATAGGCACGGATGCCGCCGCGCCCGCCGCGCTTGGCCGAGTAGAGGGCCAGATCGGCACTGTGCAGCAGCGCATCGATGTTGATGCCATCGGCCGGGGCATGGGCGATGCCGATGCCGACGGCAACGCTTACCACCTCGCCGTCGAAGTCGAAGGGTTGCTGGCAAAGCTCGGCAAGCTTGTGCGCCAGGTCCAGCGCGCTCTCCTCGTCCCCGCCGATATGGAGGATGGCGAACTCGTCGCCACCCATCCGCGCCACGGTATCGCGCGGGCCGAGAGCCTTGCCGAGGCGTGCAGCGAACTGGCGCAGCAGCGCGTCGCCGGTGGCATGGCCCAGCATGTCGTTGATCGGCTTGAAGCCATCGAGGTCGAGACACAGCACGGCAAAGCCGTCGGTCTCGACAATGCTGTCGAACGCGCGGCCGATCCGCTGGTAGAACAGCGTGCGGTTCGGCAGTCCGGTCAGCGGGTCGTGGTAGGCCAGATGCGTCAGCTCGGCCTGCATGTTGAACAGCTCGGTGACGTCGCGGTGGGTGGAGACCCAGCCGCCATCGGCCATCGGCTGATGCGTCATCGAGATGACCTGGCCGGAATTCAGCCGGTGGATGCCGCCCAGCGGTCGCTGCTCGCGCACGGCGCCCATCCGGTCGGCCACATACTGCACCCCGTCGTCGCCGACATGGGTGTTGCCGACAACGCGGGCCTCGAGGATGCGGCGGAAGCTGGTGCCCGTCTTCCCCAGGCTCGGCGGCAGCCGGTAAATATCGAGGAACTGCTGGTTGCAGACCACCAGCCGCGCGTGCCGGTCATAGAGCGACAGCCCGTTGCCCAGATTGTCGGCAATGGCCCGCAGGCGCAACTGCAGCGTACGGCTCCGCGCCTTGGCCAGCCCGAGCTGACGCTCGAGGCTCGGACGCACGGACGCGGCGCCCTGATCCTCTTGTGTGCTGCGGCGCTTGGACAAGTGAACGCGTCCATACTCGAAGGTCCGGCGGGTTTCGGGTCAGCGCGCCTGCCCGAACGCCCCGTCCAGGGCGGGATTGCACGCGGCAAGGTAAACGATTGCAGTAAAGAGGGATTTAACCCTGTTGCGCTTCCGCATCAGCGGGCAGCGGCAGCATCCCGCGATAGATCCCCGGGCTCGACTTGGGGATCAGCATCGCATCGAGGCGCTTTTGATAGAACTCCACCGGCCCCGGGTCGCCGATCACCGCGTAGGCATAACCGGCCTCCCGCATGCCGCGCAGTGTCGCGAACAGCAGCGCCTCGCCCACCCCCTGCCCGCGCACGCTCTCGTCGACACCGGTCGGCCCGAAGAACCCCCGCGCGCTGGCGTCATGGCAGGCAAAGCCGAGCAGCCTCCCGTCCTTGATCGCCAGCCAGATGGTGGTCGGGAACTGGCTCAGCGCCATCTCGGCCTCGCCGCCCCAGTAGGGGTTGAAGCGTTCGAGGATCCAGTCCCGCACCGCATAGCGCTCGGGCGGCAGGGCGCGGCGGATGGTGATGCCGGCCGCCGCCATCCGCGCATCGGCCGGTGTCTCCGGCAGGTCGTACAGCCTTACGAGCAAGTCGCCAGTTTTGGCCATCAGTTGTCCTCGTAATTGCCGTACATGTTGGGCATTAGCCCCACCAGCGCGGTGAAGCGGGCGAAGTCGCGGTTCGCGCTCCAGCCGGTCTCGGCGATGGCGGAGAGCCGGGGGAAGACCAGCCGGTCGAACACGGCACGATCGGTCATCGGCTCGTTCCAGATGCAGCCCTGGATGCCCATGAGATGCGCCCTCTCCGCCTCGCTCCACCCGGCGGCCGGCTCGAACCGGTAGGTGTTCTCGAGCGACGAGAAGCCGGCCCACGCCGCGCCGGATTCGGCGAATTCCTCCGAATGCGCCATGTCCATGTAGTAAGCCTGCGCCGGGGCGACGACGACGTCGTAGCCCTCGCCGGCGAGTTTCTGGCTGATCGCAGTATCCTTCCACCCCACGAGGTAGCTGCCCGCCTTGTCGATGCCGCCGCCCTGCGATGCTTCCTCCCAGGCGCCGGTGATCTTGCCCTTTTCGGCGAGGAACGCCTGCACGCGCTGCAGGAAATGCGCCTGCAGCGGCGCGGTGCCGTCGCTGCCAAGCCGGGCGCCGAGGGCGCGGGCCGCCGGCGACGTCTCCCACGCATCGTGCGGCACCTCATCGGCACCCACGTGGAAATAGCGCGACGGGAACAGGTCCACCATCTCGCCGAAGATCGTCTCGACAACGCCGTAGGTCGCCTCGACTCCCGGGTTCAGGCAGTTGTTGGGAAAGCCCTGCACCGAGAAATAGAGCCCGTTCTCGCCCGGATCGCGCAGTTGCGGCACCGCCTGCAGCAAGGCGTAGCAGTGCCCGGGCACGTCGATCTCGGGCACCACGTCGACCCCGAACAACTCCGCAACCGCCACGATCCGCCGGATATCGGCCTTCGCGTAGTAGCCCCCGGCCCGCTCCGGCCCGGAGCCAAGCAGCGGCGGAACAGCAAGGCCGTAGCCGTTCCACGCCGCCTTCCGCGTCAGCTCGGGGTAAGCGTCGATCTCGACGCGCCAAGCCTCATCGTCACTCAGGTGCCAGTGCAGCACGTTGAGCTTGTTCCAGGCGAGCAGCGCCACGAAGCGCGTCACGTCGGCGCTCGAGTAGAACCGCCGCGCCACATCGAGGTGGCAGCCGCGCCAGCCATAGCTCGGCGCATCCTCGATCCGGCCGGCCGTCGGAAAGCTGAATTCGAGCAGCTTGCCGCGCGCCCCGCGCAGCATCTGACCCAGCGTGATGAGGCCGTAGAAGAAGCCGGTCCGGGTCTCTGCCGTCACCCGCGCGCCGTCGGGCGCAAAGTCGATGGCATAACCTTCCTTGCCGCCGCTGCCGGGCACCAGTTCGACCGGATAGCCGCCCTCGCGCTCCGGCCGGCAGAGCCCTTCGCCGGGGAACAGGATCGACGACAGCTGCTCGAAACCCTCGACTGCGGCCTCGGCATCGGTCCCGCCCGCACCCTTTGGCGCCAGTCCCGACGGCGCCGTCCGGCGACCTTTTACAGCCACCGACAGCGGCCACGGAATGATCGACACCGGTACCGGCGGCTGGGCCGGCACCGGGAATCGCACGGTGCCGCGCTTCGGCGGCGTATCCATCGTGTAGAGGGTCGTCGGCACGGTCCGAAGGGAACGTGTCGAGCCATCCGCGAGGATCAGGAAGCCGGTCGTCGCGCCATCGGTCCAGTGCCGGATGGGGTGGGCCAGATTGTCGAAATCCACCACCCAGTCGGCGCCCGGCGGTAGCGTGAAGCCCGGCGGCGGGGCGATCTCGACGAAGTTGGAAAGCTGGGTGACGAAGCTGCCATTGGTCACCGAGGATTCAAGCCCGATCCGGCCCGGTCCCGAAAAGCCCAGCCGGAAGTCGCTCAGCATCGCGGTGCCCCGGTTGGCGAGGGTCAGCCGGTAGATCGCCTCGCCGCCCGGAAACAGCTCGCTCGAAAGCGTGACACCCTCATACCATTCCGAGACCATTGTAATACCACTCCCTTGCCGCGACGACTCCTAGTCGGTTCGGCCGCGGCTCGCAACGGGAAGGGTACCCCTGATCTCGTCGCCCGAGATCAGCGTGACCTCGTCGAACAGGTTGGACACCACGCAGACATGGTTCGGGATGATGCGCAGGCGTTCGCCGACGCGCGGCCAGTCGGACGCGACCGGCATCTCGATCACCCCGTGTTCTTCGGACAGCGTTTTCACGACAAGCTCCGTGCCCATCACCAACCCATGCCCGAGAGACAGGTCGCCGGCGACCGGATCGTAGGCCAGCGACTTCGAGCCGGCATCGATCACCACGCGGGTAGCGGTCGGCCGGCTCACCACGGTGGCGAGCACCGTCAGGGCGCAGTCGTCGAAGCTCGCCACCTTGTCGCGCACCTGCATGCGATCGTAGTAGATATAGGTGCCAGGCCGCCGCTCGGTCACCGGGCCGCCGCTGGGGGCCCACATGTCGGGGCTGTTGCCGGCGGTGATCGTCGATACGGCGATGCCGGCTTGCTTGAACAGTTCCAGCGCGGTTTCGAACCACGCATTCGCCTCGGCCACGCCATGCTTGGGCGGATAGGTCATCAGTCCCCCAAAACGCAGGCCGGGGGCCATTTCGATCTGCCGCGCCAGCGCCAGCGCCTGCGCCTGCGTCTGCACCCCGCAACGCCCTGCCCCGGTGTCGCACTCGACGAGCACGGTGAGTGGCTTGCCGCCGGTGAAGGTGCGGGCATAACCGGCAATCGTGTCGGGGCTGTCGGCAGTGACGGCCAGCGTGATCCGCTCGTTCAATGCCTTCAGCCGCGCCAGTTTCTTGTCGCCGACGATGTTGTAGGGCAGGAAGATGTCGTCGATGCCGCCATCGGCCATCACCTCGGCCTCACCCAGCTTCTGCACCGTGATGCCCTTGGCGCCCAGCTCGATCTGACGCCGGGCGAACTGCGGTAGCTTGTGCGTCTTGGTGTGGGGGCGGAGCGCGTAGCCTTCCGTGTCGGCATGGGCCTGGGCGCGCTTGAGGTTGGCCTCGACCCGGTCGATGTCGATGAGGATGGTGGGGGTGTCGAGGTCGGCAATGGTCGGCATTTGAGGCTCCCTGAAGCGACGGTAATTGGACCCGCCGCAGTCGGGAATGCAAGCCGACTTAAGGCTTCCAGCGCTTCTGCGCGCTGGCGCGCAGCACGAAGCCGATGATCTCCGCTGCCGCCTCGTAGAGTTCGATGGGGATCGGCTCGTCGAGGTTGACGCCGGCCAGCGCCTCGGCCAGTGGCGCATTGGCGTCGATATGCACATCGGCCTCGGTGGCGATCTCGACGATGCGTCGCGCCACCTCGCCGCGCCCCTTGGCGATGACGCGCGGCGCGTCCCGGGTGCCGCGCTCGTATTCCAGCGCCACGGCGAGATTGACGTCCTTGGGAGGCTCACTCATCGGGCGTGGTCCAGCAACTGGCCCGGAGCCGCGGACGTGGAGCGCGGCGTGCCGTGGCGGACGCGCAGCGCGGTCAGTTCCAGCCCGTGGCGCTGGATCGCCGAACCAAGCTCGGGGAGCATCGCATCGAGGGCATCGGCGATCTCGGGGTCGGCGGCCCAGATCGAGATACTCGCGGAGCGGCCCAGCATGGCGATGTCGGCGCCGACCTCGCCGGTCTCGGAAAAGTTCATGGCGAAACGCATGCGCCACCCCCGCCCGCGCTGCTCCCGCTTGTGCTTGCCGTCGCGCTCGACCAGCAGTTGCAGGATACCGGTCTGGGTCCCCAGCAGCATGGGGATCTCGAAGCGGAGTTCGTTGCGCGGTGTGGCCGCGTCGGGCCGAGCGTCGATTGCCGGCTGGGAGGCCGATTGCAGCAGCTTTAGCCGCGACAGCGCCGCATCGGTCTGACCCAGCAGGGTTTGCACTTCGCTGCCGGCGTCGGCAGCCCCACCGGGGACCGCTGGCTGCGGAGGCGGCGCCCTTGGTGGCTCGCCCCGGATGGGAGGAGCCGGCCGCTCGACGGGCGCCACCGGGGCCGTTCCGTCGCTGCCCAGCAGGCCGACGAGGCCCGAGCGAAGCGCCAACAGTGCTGCCCTGTTGTCGCCCGGGGTCTGGCGGGTCAGCGGGGCCAGCAGCACGCCGGCCCGCAGCACCGCAGCTTCAAGCGCCTTGCCGTCCGGTACGGCGCGGTTGAGGTCGACCCGGTTGGCAAGCAGCCGCTGTGCCACCTCCAGCAGCGGTCGTGGCAGTGTCGGCGCAGCAGCGGTGACGATAGCCGCCAGCCGCGCCAGCAGCGGCGCGGTGCTGTCCTGACGGGCCGCCGCCTGCGCCGGATCGGCGAGGTTCAGCGGCTGCGGCACGGCCCGTGACGGAACAATCGGCGCGGCTGCGAGCGGCAGTTGCCGGGCCACGACGGACGGTTCGACCTGCGGCACCGGCACCGGGTAGGGAGAGGCGCGGGTCGGCAGCGCCTGCGGCGGCGCCGCGTTCAACGGGGCGGAAAGGGGCGGAGCGGGCTGCGGCTGCGCGGCGGGCGTTCCTGATGCCGCAGGCACGGCAGCTGCGGCCGGTGTCGCCGCGACGGCGACCGGCGCAACGGCAGCGGGCGAGGCGGGTATCGAGGCAGCTGGCTGTACGCCGGGAAGCGGCGCAGCTGCCGCGGTTCCGGCGCCCGTCCCCGGGGGCACAATCGGCAGTGGCACCTGTGCGGCAGGCTGTGCTGGCCCAGACTGCACCTGCGACAGGTTTGCCGGGGTGACTGGCATCGCCAGCGGAGCGGACGCGCCGGCTGCCGATGCGGGCTGGAGCGGCAGCGCTCCTCCTTGGTACGTCGGCGGCGCCGTGGCGGGCTGGGGTGGTGGCGACGCCGGTGCAGGAGCACTGCTCGTCGCACCCATTGGCTGGGGCGAAGGCACCGGTGAAGCGGCCGGCGGCGTTGACGCAGCCGGTGTCGTGCCGACAGCAGGGCCGGCGGAGGTCCGAACCCCCGGCTGCACCGGCAATTGCGGCTGGGGCATTTGCGGCGCGTCCGCAGGTGTCGGAGATGCGACCGGCTGGGCAACGCGGGCCTGCACCTGTCCCTGCATTTGCCCCTGCGCCTGCATCAGCGATGTGGTGGGGGCCGGCAGCGGCAGGGGCTGGGCAACCTGCGGCGCAGCGTTTGGCATCGACACCGTCACGGCGGGCGTACCCTGCGGCGTGGTCGTCACCCTGATGGTCACGGCGGCACCGGTGGGCAGGGGTGTGGCGAGCTTCAGCACGAAGCTCTCATTGCCGGCGGCCAGTTGGGTCAGCCCGGCTGCAAGCTGTCCGGTGACCTTCGCATCGATGGTCTGCCCGAGCTTCAGCATCAGTGAATCGATGCTGGCGCGGGCCTGCTTCACCACGGCCATTGCCGGGTCGGCGGCCGGCTGCTGGTTGCTGCTCAGCTGGGCAATGAGGCTGGCGAGGTCGGACATGCGCACACAATGCGCCGCGCCGGTTAACGGATGTTAACTGTCGTCCGAACTCCGGGAAATGGTCAGCTGCCAAGGATGCGGCGCGCCCGCGCCAGCACCGGCGCGTCGACCATCCGTCCATCCAGACTGAACGCCGCATCGCTGGTGGGGGCGGCGGCGAGAACCCGTGCGGCCCAGTCGCGCTCCGCCTCGGTGGGGGCAAAGCCGTCATTGAGGATGGCCACGCCCGAGGGGTGAATGCAGGTGGCGCCATCGAAGCCGTGCGCCTTGGCCTCGCGGGCAGCCTCTGCCAGCACTTCGAGATCGGAGTAGTCGGCAATCGACTGCAGCAGCCCGAAGCTCAGCTTGCCTTCGGCCTTGGCCGCGTAGTGGACAGTGAGCTTGGGGAACCGCAGTACATCGGGGGTCGGCGTGCCACCGGTGACGGCAGTAAAATCCTCGGCCCCGAAGCTCAGCCCCATCACCCGCTGCACCCGGGCGATGGCCCGCGCGTCGAGCATTGCCGCCGGGTCTTCGATCATCGCGACGAAAGGGATTGGTTTACGGCCGAGCCGCGCCTCCTCGGCGCGGAGGGTTCCCGCCAGCGCCTCCAGCGCGTTGGGATCGCCGGCCTTCGGGATGAACAGGCCTCCTGCACCGGCTCGAACGGCCGCGATCGCGTCGTCACGCTGGCGGGCGCCGGCATTGATGCGGACGAAGGCGGCAGCGTCGTTGCGAGTAACCAAGGCAATTGTCGCCGCGAGGTTGTCGCGGGCGGCAGTCTTGTCGGCTTCCGGCACAGCATCCTCGAGGTCGAGGATGATGGCGTCGGCGCCGCGTTCATGCGCCTTGCCGATAAACCGCTCCGAGTGCGCCGGGACGTAGAGAAGCGATCGCAGGGTCATGGGCGGACACTATCAGGATCGATCCCTGCTTCGGCCATCACTTCTGCGGTGTGCTCGCCCAGTTCCGGGGCCGGGCGCCTGAAGGTTCCAGGGGTGTCGCTGAGCCGCGGCAGGATGTTGTGCATCGGAAGCGATCCGAACTGCTTGTCTTCGACATCGACAATGATGCCGCGGTCAACGAAATGCCGGTCGGCGGCGATGTCGGCGATCGAGTAGATCGGGCCAACCGTCGCGCCCGCCTCCCGCATGATCGACAACGCCTCGTCATGGGTATGTCGACCGAACCATTCCGCTACCGCGGCATCGACGAGGTCGCGGTGCCTCACGCGGTCGGAGTTGGTCGCAAAGCGCGGATCACTGTTCATCTCCGGCTTGCCGATCACCTCGAACACGCGCTTCGCCACCTGCGGAGTCGAGCCGGACAGCGCCACGTACCGACCGTCGGCGCAGCGATAGACGTTGCGCGGCGAGGCGGTGTTCGACGCAGAGCCCGAGCGCTCCTTGACCTTGCCGGTCACCTTGTAGATCGCCGCCTCCGGTCCGAGGACGGAGTACATCGGCTCGAGCAGGCTGAGGTCGATCACCTGCCCCCGCGCCTTGCCGCGAAACCGGGCGAACAGCGCCGTCACCGTGGCGTTGGCTCCGTACACCCCGGCGATCATGTCGGCCAGCGCCAGCGGCGGCAGCACCGGCTCGCGATCGGGGAAGCCGGTGCGGTAGGCAAAGCCGCTCATCCCCTCGACGATGGTGCCGAAGCCGGGGAACTGGGCATAGGGCCCGGTCTGGCCGAAGCCGGAGATGCGGACGACGATCAGGTCCGGATTGCCCTCGAGCAGGGTTTCGGGCGCGAGCCCCATCTCCTCGAGCGTCCCCGGCCGGAAATTCTCGATGAACACGTCGGCCGTCTTCAGCAACGCCTTCAGCGCCGCCATGTGCGCCGCCTGGCGCAGGTTGAGCATCACCGAGCGCTTGTTGCGGCCGTAGGTCTTCCAGTAGAGCGAATGCCCGTCGTCGCACCACTCCCGCAGCGGATCGCCCTGCGGCGGCTCGATCTTGATCACGTCGGCGCCGAAATCGGCCAGCTGGAGGCTGAGCATGTTGCCCGCCACCAGCCGGCTCAGGTCGATGACACGGATGCCATCGAGCGGCCCCGTCGCGCCGGGATCGAAGCGGATCACAGCTCGGTCACTTCCAGCCGCTGCACCGTCATCCGCCCCGCCGACGCCATGCGAAGCCCGGCCTGCCCGTAGCGGAACGCGCCGTCGGTGGCGGCGAGCAGTTGCTGGCCGTTGATGGACAGGCTCAGCGCCTCGCCCCTTGCGCTCAGCGACACCACCAGCGGCGTGCCTGGCACGGCATTGTAGGGCACGCGCGCCAGCACGGTCGCCCCATGGTCCTGCCTGACGATCACCGCCTCGCCGTGCTCGATGCCCGCCGCGTAGAACCGCGATGTCCCCTGCACCCGCGCTGCGACGAGGTGCGACTTGCCGGCGAGCGGGGTCAGGTCCGCCGTCACCATCACATCGCGGAGATAGGCGTTGCCGGTCCACGCATCGGCATCCTCGGCGGTGTGGGCATGGATGACGCCGTCCTGCAGGCTCCAGTGCCCCCGGTTCCAGGTGAAGCGGGTGATGCCGCCCCATTCGGGCTTCTCGACCCGCGGGTCGATCGCCACCCTGCCCTTCCCCGAGACCGAGAACTCCGAGAGGAACAGCCGGCCGAGGAACTTCAGCCGCCCGAAATACTCGACCAGCACGCCGATCTCGTCGATCGCCTCGTCGCCGTCGGGGATGGTGAACGCGTAGTCCTGCCAGCCCTCCGACGAGGGCACATGCCAGGCGCCGGTCTCGACGATCTGCTGGCTGATGGCGCGGCGTACATAGGGAGCGACGCGCAGGTTGCCGTCGCCATTCCAGGGGTCGAGCTGCAGCTTGAATTTCACCGTCTGGCCGGCGTCCGCCAAAGGCGTGAACATCGGGCGGTAGCGCTCGTCGTCGAAATCCGACCGCCGGTAAAACGGCTTCCAGAACACGCGACCGGCCGAGTCTCCGACCGCGCCTTCGCCGGTGCCGCGCTCGAGCCGGTCGAGCAGCACTTCGAGCGCACCACGGGAGTTCGGTCCCTGCCGGTCCGTCGCGGCTTTCACGGCGATCTGGTTGAAGGGCTCGGTGCGGAAACCGTGGGTTGCGCCCGGCGCGTCGAAATCGAAGCGCACGCCGCGCCGCTCGAAATCCTCCACCCATTGCGCCGGCGGCTCCTTGCCGTCGAGCCGCAGCGCCAGCACCGTCAACTCCCGCGCAAACGACGGCGCGTCCACCACGTTCAGCGTGCCGATGACGCCCGAGGCGACGACGAAGTCGTTGATCGGCTTGCGGTACTTGTCCCAGCTCGGCTGGACGCCCTGGAACGTGCCGACGATGGCGCAGGAATTGCCGGCGTTGCAGTCGGTGTCCCAGCCGGCCATCGTGGCGATCTCGGCGGTGCGGGTCAGTTCGCCCTCGCCGTAGAGGATCGCCATCACGGTCACGCCGGCATTGGGGATGATGTGGCAGACGCCGGGATAGCGGTCATAGCCCCACTGAGCGCCCAGCATGTCGCGGCAGGCCCGCCAGTCGGCCGGATTGGCCTTGTGAAAGTCGATCACCGCGCGCGACACGCGGGCATAGGTCGAGTTCGGATCGATCTGTGCCAGCCCGGTCGCGACGATCTCGTCGATGGATGTCGCCACGAAGGCCTGGGCGATGGCGGCGGCGCAGAAGCGTGCGCCGTTCAGCCCATCCCCATCATGCGCCACCGAGGCGGCCATGGCCGACATCTGCGCGGCGCGCTTCGGGTTGCCGGGGTTCACCCAGCCCCAGCTGTCGATGAAGATCTGCCCGCCGATCTGCTCGGCGACGGTGCTGCCGTTGGTAGCGATGGAGCCCGATGCCGGGGCTTCCATCCCAGCCTTCAGGTTCTTGTAGGCCGTGTGCTCGGTCGAATTGCCGAAGCCACCCCACCAGTACATGCCATGTTCCTCGGCGGCGTAGTTCAGCCAGGTCCGGCCCACATCGGCAGCCGTCGCCTGCAGCCCGTAGTCGCGGAGCGCCCGGATGAAATAGACCGGCCCGTTGGTGTCGTCATCAGCGGCGAAGTTCTTGAAATCGCGCAGGTACTGCGTCACCTCGCCATAGGTGTCGCGGATGCGCTCATAGCTCCAGATGGTGGGCTCGACCGGCGCGCCGAGGCGGACGCCGATGGCCTTGCCGAGAAAGCCGGAATAGATGCGGTCGAAGATTTCGGTATGGCTGGGCATGGGGTCCGGGATCACAGATTGACGACGCTGGCGGTGAGAAGGGGGGCGAGAAGCGCCTCGCGGGCGTGCTCGGCGGCGAGGCGGGCTTCGCGGTCGGCGAGGAGAATGCGGGTTGCAGTCCCGGTGAACCGGTCGGCCGAGGCGGTAAGGTCGAAGCGGTTGGCGCTATCGAGAACCAGCCGGTCGGCTTCGTCGATCACTGCCTCGCCATGCAGTGCACCGAGGATGGCGCCGGCCATCACGCCGATCGAATCGGTGTCGCGGCCCGAGTTGATGCCGTCCTCGATGGACCTGCGGAAATCGCCGCCGTTGAACAGCGCGAAGCCCAGCGCCAGCGGCAGTTCCTCGATCGAGCCGAGCCGCGAGGGCTGGTAGGCGGCCGTCGCCACGCCGGCCTTGGCGGCCGAGTGGTTCACGTCGTCGCCCATCGGCGAATAGGCTGCGATGATGCGGTGGAACTGCGCCACCACTTCGTCATAGCCCGAGCCCTGCTGGCGCAGCACTGTCGCCGCCTCGGCGATCTCGGCAATGGCGGCGCGCGTGCCGTCCTTGGCGTAGTGCAGCGCGGTTGCGACGATGGCGTCGATCGTCGTGCCCGGCACGAATGCAGCGGCAACCGCCGCAGCGAAGACCCCGGCTGCCTCGAGCCCGTAGCTCTGCTGGTGGCCCTCGGCGAAGGCGATGGCCTCGTCATAGGCGGCCTTGGGGTCGGCGGCGTTCACCACGCCGACCGGGGCGATGTACATGGCGGCGCCGCAGTTCACCATGTTGCCGATGCCGCCCTGGCGCGGGTCGCAGCCGCTCAGCTGGTGGCGCTGGAAAATCCACTTCTCGGGGTAGAACAGGCGGTCGATCAGGTTGGCCTCGCGCTGCATCTCGGGGATCCAGCGCGGCGTCCAGGCGATCTGGCGCACCATGCCCCCGGCCATGTCCCAGGCATCGAGATGGCGGCCGGTATCAGCATAGATGTCCATCAGCACCAGCGTCATCAGCGTGTCGTCGGTGACGATGCCGTTGCCGCGAACGCGATGGTTCCGCGCTTCGGGCGGCAGGTCCATCTTGTGCCAGCGCGCCGCGAGCGAGGTGACGCGCCCATAGCGCGCCTTGATCTCGGCGGCGCTGAGCTTTTCGACCGGTGCGCCCAGCGCGTCGCCCAGCGCAATGCCGTGCAGCATGGCGCGGACGCGGCTGGTGAAGTTGTTTTCAGTGCTCGTCACGGTCTCAACCTTGTGCGCGTTAGGACCCCTCATCCGCCTGCCGGCACCTTCTCCCACAAGGGGAGAAGGGAACCTGCTGAGAGGCCCGGTGTTCATCGCCTTCTCCCCTTGTGGGAGAAGGTGGCCGAAGGCCGGATGAGGGGTGCTGTCCACACACCCGGCCTTCGAGTTCAATCAGCTACCCAGCACGGTCCGGGCATACTCGTGCAACCGGTCGCCGCCGGCGGCTGTCCATTCGGCCACGAAGGCGTCCCACTGGTCCATCGGGGCTTCGCCCGAGATGAACTTG
>CAIMLX010000247.1 GCA_903842455.1 uncultured Hyphomicrobiales bacterium
GCCCTTCGTTCGTCGCGAGCGACCGCCCTGCGGGGAGCGAGGGCATAGTCGCATGGGCTGGAATCGCGCGGATAAGTCGGGTTGGCTTTCTGTTCCACGACATTGTCATCCCTGCGACAGCAGGGACCCACCTGATCACCCGCGCCGGTTTCGAGGTGGGTCCCTGCTTTCGCAGGGATGACACGTCGGGGGTGTTGGGAGGTGGTGGAGACTACGCTCGGTGAGCGATGCCCGACCCGCTTCGGGGCAAGGTGGTGGAGAGCGACGCCCTACAGCAGCGTCGAGATGCCCGGGGGGACGCCGCCCATCTTGGCGAGGAGGGCTTCGAGCTGGGCCTTGCGGAGGGGGGTCCAGTCGGCGGTGCGGGAGACGATGAGGTTGGCTTCGGACTTCATTATGACGCCGTCTTCCAGCACGCGGAGCTGGTTGGCCTGCAAGGTGGAGCCGCTCGAGGTGATGTCGACGATGAGATCGGCGGAGCCCGAGGCCGGGGCGGCTTCGGTGGCGCCGGCCGATTCGACGATGCGGTATTCGGCGATGCCATACTTGGAGAAGTGGCGGCGCGTCAGGTTGACGTATTTGGTCGCGACGCGGAGCCAGCGGCCGTGCCGGGCACGGAAATCGGAGGCGACGTCGGCGAGGTCGCTCATCTGCTGCACGTCGATCCAGCTGTCGGGTACGGCGACGACGACGTCGGCTTCGCCGAAGCCGAGGCCGCGGACGAAGAGCACGTTCTCCTCGCCGTTCTCGGATGCCTCATGGATGAGGTCGGTGCCGGTGACGCCCATGTCGACGCCGCCGAGGATCAGTTCGCGGGCGATTTCGGCGGCGGGGTAGAAGCGGACGGTGACCTGCGGCAGGTCCTTGATCGAGCCGACATAGGAGCGGGCGCCGCCGGGGCGGGCGATGGTGAGGCGGGCGGTGGAGAAGGCCTTGCGGGTCAGCTCTTCGAGCCGGCCCTTGGAGGGCACGGCGAGGCTGAGGCCGCCGGGGATCGCGCCATCACTCATCGCCGGTCTCCTGCTGCATGCGGTCGACCCAGAGCGAACAGCCTGACGCGTTCACCGGCTCGGGCGAGCCGAGGCGCTCGAGCATGCGATCATACTCGCCGCCCGAAGCCAGGATGGCGCCATCGGAGCCGGTCATCTCGAAGACGATGCCGGTGTAGTAATCGAGGCGCGGCGAGAAGCTGGCATCGAACACCACCTCGGCGCCGGGCGACAGCGCCTGGAGCTGGGCGGCGTGGTTGCGGACCTGGAACAGCGGCTCGGAGAAATCGAAGCCGGCATCGGTGCAGAGCGCGGCGATGCGTTCGAGGGCCGTCTCGGCCGAGTCGGCGATGGCGAGGTAGTTCTGCAGCAATTCGACGGTTTCGGCGGGCACCGGGGCGGCGTCGAGCGCCTGCTTTTCGAGGTAGCGGTCGGCGATTTCCTCGGGGGTACGGCTGCCGATGAGGCTGAGGCCGCCCGACAGCATGGCGTCGGTGACGATCTCGATGACGGTATCGCGACTATCCGGGGTGGGGGCGCCGGTGCGCTCCTCGGGCTTGCTGAGCCGCTCCATCAGGCGCTCCAGCGCCTCGGGATGGCCAAAACGGTGGCGGATGCGGCTGCGCCAGGCGGCGGGCACTTCGGCGGCTTCGAGGAACGACTCGAACAGGCCGACGCCGCCGAGGCGGACGTTCGGCGCGGTGATGTCGTAGATGGCGAGGGCCCAGCGCGCGAAGGTCAGCACCTGATCGAGAGCCTGGTCGGAATCCTCGTGGCCGAGGAGTTCGAGGCCGGCCTGCTCGAACTCGACCGGGGTCGAGCGCTCCTGGCGGAAGATGGGGCCGAGATAGGTGAAGGCCGACGGCGTGCCGATCATGCCTTCCTCGATATAATCCTGCGCGATGGGCAGGGTGAAATCGGGGCGGAGGCAGTATTCGACGCCGTTATTGGTAGTGGTCAGCAGGAGATTGCGGCCGAACTCCTCGCCGGCGAGGTCGAAATAGGGGCCTGCCGGCAGCAGCAGCGGCGGCTGCGAACGCGTGACGGTGCGCGACTCGACGAGCCGCACCAGAGCCGCGTAGCGTTCGGACGCCGACTTCACTGGTTGTCCTTCAGGTATTGGGCCACGGCGGGGAGTTCGCTGATAGCCGCGACGATGGAGGCGATGTCGCCCTTGCACTCGAACTGGCCGGGGCGGGCGGCCTTGTATTCGGCATTGTCGGTGATGGCGGCGGCGGTTTCCTTGCCGACGATCATGTCCTTGATCTGGACGATGCCCTGCTCGCGCTCCTGGCTGCCTTCGATAATGACGGCCGGGGCGTTGCGCTTGTCGGCATAGGCGACCTGCTTGCCGAAGTTCTTGGTGTTGCCCATGAACATTTCGGCGCGGATGCCGGCCTGGCGCAGGCCCGAGGTGATGGCCTGGTAGCGGGCGGTCTCGGCCTTGTCCATCACCAGCACGACGACCGGGCCGGTGGGTTCGACGGCGCCGAGATTGCCGGTGAGCTTCAGCGCATTGGCGAGGCGGGAGACGCCGATCGAGAAACCGGTGGCGGGCACGGGCTCGGAGCGGAAGCGCGAGACGAGGCCGTCGTAGCGGCCACCGCCGCCGACCGAGCCGAACACCACATCCTGGCCCTTCTCGTTCTGCACCTTGAAGGTGAGTTCGATCTCGAAGACGGGGCCGGTGTAGTACTCGAGGCCGCGGACGACGGAGGGGTCGATACGGATGCGGTCGGGACCGTAGCCGGCAGCGTCGAACAGCGCCTGCATAACCCGAAGTTCGGCAATGCCCTCGTTGTCAGCAGGCTCACGCCCTCCGACGTAGTCCAGCACCGTGGTGCGCTGCTCATCATTCAGCCCAGCGCCCTTGGTGAAGTCGCCGCTCTCGTCTTTGCGTCCTGCCCCAAGCAACTGAGTCACGCCTTCGAGGCCGAATTTGTCGAGCTTGTCGATGGCGCGGAGCACCGCGAGCTTCTGGTCGTCGGAGGTGACGCCAGCCGAAGCCAGCACGCCGTCCAGCACCTTGCGGTTGTTCACCTTCACCACGTACTTCCCGGCGAGGCCGAGGGCGTCCATGGTGTCGGCCATCATCATGCACATTTCGGCGTCGGCTTCGGGGCCGGCGGCGCCGACCGTGTCGGCGTCGAACTGCATGAACTGGCGGAAGCGGCCGGGGCCGGGCTTTTCGTTGCGGAAGACGTAGCCGGAGCGGTAGCTCCGGTAAGGCTTGGGCAGATCGTTGAAGTGTTCGGCGAAGTGGCGGGCGAGTGGCGCGGTGAGATCGTAGCGCAGGCTCATCCACTGCTCGTCGTCATCCTGCAGCGAGAAGACGCCGGCATTGGGCCGGTCGGTATCGGGCAGGAATTTGCCAAGCGTGTCGGTGTATTCGAGCAGCGGGGTTTCCACCGGATCGAATCCGTAGCGCTCGTAGACCTTGCGGATCTTCGCCGTCATCGCATTGATGGCGCCGATATCCGCGGGCAAGCGGTCCTCGAAGCCGCGCGGCAGGCGCGGCGCGATGAGCTTCTTCTTGTCGGTCATGTTCTGGTGTTCTTGCGGCGTGCCGGAATCTGCGAAGGGTCTCCTAACGGAAAGCCCCGCGTGACTCAAGGAAAGCCCCTGTGCCAAATCGGCAACAGTGGGAATGGTGCGTCAGGCTGTCGCAGATTCCACTTGGCACAAATGTCGACGCAGGCTAGAAGCCGACCGTCCAACGCCAGCAGCAGAAGGAGGACGCACATGAACCTGTTCATCCACGTCACCGGCCCTGGCTTGTACCTCGCCGCGAAGCGCTGCGCCTGACCCAGGCGCCCGGCTCCCCTTCGGAGCCTCGTTCTTCCGGCACTTCACTAGCCTGACTGCCTAGCAACCGGCTTCGCTGCCCGTGCGCCTTCGCGCCCGGATCGCGTCGTCATCCCTAGTCAAACCATCATCACCAGAGGACCGGGCTTCATCCGCCCGGCAGCACACATGTCTTTAGACCTGCGTAACCGCGAGGACTCGCGGACCGGCCGCATCTCCACCCACACCGTGTGGGGGCGCGTCCGCTATTTCGTCGTTGCAGCCGGCGCCACGTTAACGGCGCGCCGCATGCTGGCGAAGGTGTTCCGACCGTACACGTCGCGCGGCTCACCAAACATTCCGCCGCACCTGATGCGAGATATCGGCCTGCCCGAATACTCGCAGGACAGCGGGCGGAACTACTGGGACCACCAGTAAGACGCGAGGCCGCCTCGCCTTCGGGCTGAGGCGGCCCGTTCATCTCCAATCATGTTCAGGGAACCGGCGCCGACAGGTGGCCGGGCAGAGCGATGTCGTCTTCCAATCCACCCTTCCGACAACCACCCAAGCCCGACCCGATCGATGCGATGCTCGAGCAGTGGCGTGAGATCAAGGCCGAGAGCAAGGACAAGCACCAGCCAACCGCGCTGTCGCAGCTGGAGTTGATGCTGCTGCTGATGAAGCGGCCTTAGGGGGTGGAGGGGGTGGTGCTTGTTGCCGCCCCCTCCACCAGACTTCGTCTGGTCCCCCTCCCCCGCTTCGCAGGGGAGGACCGCCAGCGGCCTACTTGCCGGGAATGGTGGCGGCGGCGCGGGCGGCTTCGGACTCGGGGCGGGCGAAGCAGGCGTCGATATGGTCGTTGACGAGGCCCATGGCCTGCATGAAGGCGTAGACGGTGGTGGGGCCGACGAAGCTGAAGCCGCGCTGCTTGAGGTCCTTGCTGAGGCGCTTGCTCATCTCGGTTTCGGACGGGATTTCGCCGGCAGTGATGGCACCGCGCGAGCGATCGGGCTCGAAGCGCCAGATATAGGTCGCGATGGAGCCGAACTCGGCGCGGATGGCCTGGGCTTTTTTCGCGTTGTTGATGGTGGAGGCGATCTTGCCGCGGTGGCGGACGATGCCGGCATCAAGCAGCAGCCGCTCGATATCGGCCTCGCCCATGGCGGCGACCCTGTCGATGTTGAAGCCATGGAAGGCGGCGCGGAAATTCTCGCGCTTCCTGAGGATCGTCAGCCAGCTGAGGCCCGACTGGAAGCCTTCGAGGCAGAGCTTTTCAAACAATCGGTTGTCGTCGATTACCGGACGGCCCCACTCGTGGTCGTGATAGTGCTGATAGAGTTCGTCGGAACCCGCCCACCCACAGCGCACACGCTCTGTCGTTGACATGGAATTGCCTCCGTAAGTATTGGTCCGGGAACGCGAATCGGTCGGGGGGCCGGACGCCTTGATAGTTCCAGAGAAGTTGAAGGCGTTGATCGTCGACGACAATGCCTATGCGCGCTCCGCCGCGGCCGCAACCCTGCGCAAGCTGGGGGTGGGGACGATCGACGACGTCGGCTCGGCGCCACTCGCCATCGATGCTATGCTCGGACAGCGCTACGATGTGGTGCTGATGGACTGGTACATGCCCGAGATGAACGGCGCCTCGATGCTGCAGGTCCTGCAAGGGCGGCATTTCGGGCCGAACGGCAGGGTACCGGTGATCATGATGACCGCGTACCCGACGCGCGAGACCTTTGCCCGCGCCCGTGAACTGGGCGTGGTGGACATCCTCACCAAGCCGTTCACCGCGGCGCAGGTTGCTAACCTGCTGGGCCGGCTGCTGCCCAATGGCTGGGAAGTCGAAGGTGACGCAGATGGCGAGCGGCAGGTGCTGCTGTAGCGGCTGGGCGCGATCACGCTTTCCTAACCATGTTGCTTCACCGGAGATTCGGCATTCCGGGCAATACTTGTTCCCTGTCGCCGCCCTCTTCCCGCGGCCGAGATTCCGACAGGTGATGTGATGCTGCGTTCGTCCCGCGCTGCGCTGTATGGCGCGGCAATGATGCTCTCTGCCCTCGTGACTGCCGATGCCGCACAGGCGGCAAGTTACTTCACGTTCGAACCGCCGCCGGGCATGTCGCTGACCGACGGCAAGCCGAAGAACGCGCTGCAGCTGAAGCGCGGCAAGGTGAAGCTCGACCCCCGCTTCATGCGGCAGGTCGTGGCGTATGAGACCCGCGAAAAGCCGGGGACCATCGTCGTGATAACCGGGCAGAAGTACCTCTACCTCGTGCTCGGCGACGGCAAGGCGCTGCGCTACGGCATCGGTACTGCCAAGACCGGCTTCGAGTGGAGCGGCACCCACAAGGTTACCCGCATGCGCGAGTGGCCGGACTGGACGCCGCCGCCCGAGATGCGCAAACGCCGCCCCGAACTGCCCAAGCACATGGAAGGCGGCGTCAACAATCCGCTCGGCGCGCGCGCCCTCTACCTCGGCTCGACGCTCTACCGCATCCACGGCACCAACGAGCCGTGGACGATCGGGCAGGACGTGAGCTCGGGCTGCATCCGGATGGTCAACGACGATGTCGAGGACCTCTACGAGCGCGTGAAAATTGGCGCCAAGGTGATTGTGCTTTAGTTAGGAATTTAAGCGACACTGGCGCCCGGAATTCTGAGGGTTTCGGGCGCCATGCGAGCTCTTTTCAACCTGCTCACCCGCTTTCGCGATGACGAACGCGGGGTTTTTGCCGTGCTGTTCGGCGTGCTTGCGATCGTGCTGATCGCCGCTGCCGGCGCAGTGGTCGACTTCACCCGGATCGAACTGGCGCGCACCAAAGCGCAGCAGGCGCTCGACTCCGCTGCGCTCGGCCTGCAGCCGAAGATGTTCCTGACGACGCCGTACACCGAGGCCCAGTACAAGACGCAGGCCCGGGATCTGGTCATCGAGCGGCTGAATGACAGCGCCATCACCACCGTGGTGGATGTGGCGACCACCAATACCACCGATGGCACGCTGCACCTTGAAGGCACGATCACCGTGCCGACAGCGTTCGTCTCGCTCATCGGTATCCCCACGGTCAGGGCGCGCGTGATGTCGGAGGCGACGCGCAAGCGGCTCAACCTCGAAATCGCCATGGTGCTCGACAACTCGGGCTCGATGGACAGCTACGTCGACGCCAACCGCAACTGGCGCAAGGACAATGGCGAGAAGTCGCGTATGGAGAACCTGATCCTCGCAGCGCGGTGCGCGACCAACGTGCTGCTCAGCGGCACAACCGATTGCAGCGCTGGAACCCTCGACACCGAGGATGCGAAGGCAGCCAACACGACAAACGTGAAGATCGGCGTCGTGCCGTTCACCGAGTTCGTCAACGTCGGCACCGCCAACAAGACCGCCGCCTGGATGGACCAGACCGGCGCCAGCTCGCTCTCGAACGATAATTTCGACAGCGATGACGATGACGGCACGGCCTACAATGCCGCGGTGAACCGCTTCGCGCTTTACGATGCGATGCCCAATGTGAGCTGGGCTGGCTGCGTCGAGGCGCGCAAGCAGCCGTACGATACGACCGACCAGTTGCCGGTGAGCGGAGACACGCTGTTCACCCCGCAGTTCGCTCCCGACGAGCCCGATGGCTACTACAACGACTACCTGAACGACCGACCGTCTGCCTGCACCAACAAGGACGAGGGCAGTTGGATCCAGGTGATCACCAAGACTGGGTGCGACGAGAACGGCAACAACAGTTCGAGCAGATTTTCGAGCGCAGACTGCTCGGACAGTTCCACCAGCACAACGCACAAGAACGGCAACGGCCAGACGGTGACGCCGCCGGCTGCCACCGAGCCGGACTCGATCAACGGTCAGGCCAAGAGCTGCACCAGCAGCTACCGCGGCACGCGGACGTCGCGCAGGCCGGATCGCTTCACCAACACCTATACCCGGACCTGTTCTTACACCTTCTCTGATCGGGAGCTGCAGGAGCGGCTTTGCAAGTACACCGGCAGCATCGACACCGGCGAGCCTGGCCCGAACCAGGACTGCCCGTTCAACGACATCACGCCGCTGACCAATACCAAGACGACGATTCTGGCTGCCATCAAGGAGATGGAACCGCAGGGTTGGACCAACATCCACCAGGGTGCGATCTGGGGCTATCACATGCTGTCATCGACGGCGCCGCTGACCGAGGGCCAGGGCTATGACACCTCGACGGTGAAGGTGATCATCCTGATGACCGACGGCGAGAACACGGTGAACGGCTTCGACGACAGCAGCATGAACAATGCCGACGGGTACATGGCCTACGGCTATCCGGGAGCGACCTATAACGGGCGCATCTACTCCACGGATCATCCGACACCGAACAGCGACGCCAACATCACAGCAGCCATGGACGACCGGACGCTGGAAACCTGCGTTCAGGCCAAGAAGCCAGTCGCCATCGGCGAGCCGGACAAGATCGTCGTGTACACGATCGGCCTCAATGCGCCGAACCAGAAGACGATCGACCTGCTGGAGGACTGCGCGACCGACGACGACCACGCGTTCTTCCCGGATGACCCGGCCGACCTGACGGCGACCTTCAAGCTGATTGCCGACCAGCTCTCCAACCTGCGCCTCTCGAAGTAACTCAGGACGCGAGCACGAAGCGGCGGCCGCCCGGGAAGGCGGCCAGCGCCGAGCGCTGTTCGGCGTCGGTCAAACCCTCGAACTGCACGATCAGGACCCGCTCGGGCAGGACACGGTCAGCACCGGTCGGCGAGGACGGCGGAAAGGGCTGCGCGCGCCCGTTGACGGAGGCAAGCCAGAGCCGCGACTTGCGGCTGGTAGTTAGCGAGGTCAGTCGTTGCACGTGTCGCTCCATTCGCAGACCAAAGTGCCCTGACCGGCGGGCCGGCGGCTGGTGTTGATTGTCAACGCAGCAACGATACGACACGTTGCAGTCTCGCTACGCTCACTTGTCCGTCAGCACCTTCGGCCAAGGGTATTGAACCGCCCGGCAACGCGCCGTTCAGCCCAAGTTCATGTGGCGCGCATTTTTTCGCATACCAGTGCAACCGATCCCATACCGGTGGCGTTAGGTCAGGTTGGAATGCCGGGAGCAAGGGGTGGACAGACTGGACCGCGTAGCAGCAGCCATCAGCGAAGGTGAACAGTTTCGCCGGCTGGTGGAAGGCGTGACGGATTACGCCATCTACATGCTCGACCCTGACGGCCTGGTTTCCAGCTGGAACGCGGGGGCCGAGCGCATCAAGGGCTATCGGCCGGACGAGATCATCGGACGGTCGTTCGCCACATTCTATACCGAGGCTGAGCGCCTGAGCGGCGAGCCGCAGCGGGCGCTCGAGATCGCGCGATCGGTGGGGCGGTTCGAGAAAGAAGCCCAGCGGGTTCGCAAGGACGGCAGCCAGTTCTGGGCGCACGTCATCATCGACGCCATCCGCGAACCGGATGGCGAACTGGTCGGCTTCGCCAAGATCACCCGTGACATCACCGAGCGCGTCACCACGCAGCGTGAACTCGAGCTGGCGCGCGAGGAGCTGTTCCACAGCCAGAAGATGGAGGCGATCGGACAGCTTACCGGCGGCGTGGCGCATGACTTCAACAACTTGCTGATGGCGGTGCTTGGCAGCCTCGAACTGCTGCGCAAGCGGCTGCCGAACGACGACCCAAAGCTGATCCAGTTGCTCGACAACGCCGAAAAAGGCGCCGAACGCGGTCGCGCGCTGACGCAGCGCATGCTGGCTTTCGGACGGCGGCAGGAACTCCAGCTGCGGCCGGTCGACCTCGGGACGCTGCTGCACGGCATGCGCGACCTGCTCGGCACGTCGCTGGGGCCGCAGGTGAAGCTGTCGATCATGGTCCCGGAGGGTCTCCCCCCGGCGACCACCGATACCAACCAGCTCGAGACCGCCATCCTGAACCTCGTGGTCAACGCGCGGGATGCCATGCCCGAGGGCGGAGCGATCATCCTGTCGGCGGAAGAAGAGAAGCCGCCCAAGGAGCTGGCGCTGCCCGAAGCCCGTTACATCCGGTTTGCCGTGACCGACACTGGCTCCGGGATGGATGAGGAAACGCTGGCGCGGGCGGCCGAACCGTTCTTCACCACCAAAGGCGTTGGCAAGGGTACGGGCCTGGGGTTATCGATGGTGCACGGGCTGGCCGAACAGTCCGGCGGACGCCTGTCACTGGCGAGTCGCCCCGATGAGGGAACCACAGTGGTCGTATGGCTGCCGGTCGCAGGCAGCGAGGGGATGGCAATGACGTCACGGCAGGCCGTTCCGGCGCCAGCAATGCAGACCGAGGCACGACCGCTGCTGATCGTGGCCGTCGATGACGATCCGCTGGTGCTGATGAACACCACCGCCATGCTCGAAGACCTCGGTCACACAGTGATCGACGCCATGTCGGGCATGGAGGCGCTGGAGAAGCTCGAAGGGGCGGGACAGGTGGATCTGGTGATCACCGACCACGCCATGCCCTCGATGACCGGGTCGCAACTCGCCCAGCAGATCCGTGCCCGCTGGCCGGACCTGCCGGTGGTGCTGGCAACGGGGTATGCCGAACTGCCTCCGGGCGGAAACGATGCGCTGCCGCGGCTCAGCAAGCCCTTCTCGCAGGCGGAACTGGCCAAGATCGTCGAGAGCAGCGTGCGGCCCGCCTCCTAGGAGGAAGCGGCGAGGATGAGTGCTGCGCGCTCGGGGATCGTCGCGGGGCCGATGCAGAAGGGCTCAAAGCCGTAGCGCTGGTACACCTGCTGGTGCAGGAGGCCGAACCGGGTTGCGTCGTCGAAGCTGATGCGGCGGGCGTCGGTGTTCTGGATGAAGCCCAGCTGCTCGATGAAGAAGATGCGGCGCTCGAACCAGTGCGACGCCACCAGTTGATCGACTGCCGCCAGCACATCGCGCGGCAGCGGATGCCCGAGCCATTCGGCAAGCGCCACGGTGCAGAGCATGGAGCGGTCAGAGAAGCGGCGCTCGCCGCGGGCCGGCGCGCCCTCTCGCCATTGCTGCAGGGCAGCGATATCGGTCACGAATGACGGCCGCTCCCAGGGTCGCTCGACGCCGCTCGCCTGCGAGAGCGCGATGACGTCTGTTGCGGCCTCCTCGACAATCTCGTGGCCGAGGGTTTCAAGATGCCGGATCAGCGCGGTCTTGCCGGCGCCGGGTGCGCCGGTGAGGATGTATCGTCGGGGCATGAGGGCAGTTCCATGGCGGCAAGGGCGACGCGACGAGCGCCTGCCATCGGCAAGGGCTCGTCGCGAGACATCTCTGGCGAAGGGAAAAGCGGCGCGCCTGGGCGCCGGATGCTTCGGGTGGTACCGCCTCCCCGGATTGAACGGGGGACCTCTAGATCCACAATCTAGCGCTCTAACCAACTGAGCTAAGGCGGCCCAGAAGCGGGCGGACCATAGTTTCGCTTCCTTGCGTTGGCAAGGGTCGATTTTGCCCCTGGGGAAAGCAGTTCGGGACGCCGCTTAACCATCGGCGGCGATTGGCCTCCGGAGGGCGTGGGGACGTATAGACCCGGCCAAAGCCCCGGGATATTTAGGAGTTCTTAAGTTGTGAGTACGGTTTGTGCCAATCTGGCACACCGGAGAGAGTGTGCGTGAACGCTGAGTGGATCAAATCGCCGACGGCGCGCCGGATACTGGCGCATTGGGCTGACGCCCGTCCGGCCTGGCTATGGTCGCAGGATGGCGAAACGCTGCTCTGGCGCAACGAGGCGGCACGCTTTTTCCATGGCAAGGTGAAAAAGCACGGCGTGAAGCTGGCGCCCGAAGCCGTGCCGATCAAGGGGCAGATCGCGCGCCTCATCCGGCTGGGGTCGGTGAACCGCTCCAGCCTCAGCCGCATCCAGCTGCTCGCCGGCGACAGGCCGATCTCGACAACCTGCAGCTGTACGCCGCTGCTGCTGGCGGATGGCGACACCGCGCTGCTGATCGTCGGGGTCGATGCGATCGAGCCCGAACTGCTCGAAGCGCAGGATTTCGGCCATGTCGATCCGCTAGCGGTGAGCCTGTTTCCCGCGGGTGCCGAATACCTGCTGGTCAGCGATGACGGTCAGATCGCGGGCGGGTCACGCGCCGCGCTGGAGCGGCTGGCGCCGATCATCGAAAGCGAGGGTTTGCCGGAGCTCGGGGGCGACAGCGGTCCTGCCGTGCTGGGCGAGGCGACGGTGCAACTGACGCGCTTCACGGCCAGCCCGCACGACGCGATGCTGCTGCTGTTCGAGGCCAGGGGCGACGTGGAACCAGGGCGCGAAGCGATCGAGATCGTGCGCGAAGAGGAAGGCGTTTCGGACGCGGCCGACGAGATCGCGTTCGCCGCGGACTCGGCAACCGATGAGCCCTGGCTGCCGATGGGCCTGCCGGCCGACGAGACGGCGGCGCCGAAAGCCGAAGCGGCAACCGCCACCAGCGAGCATTGGGTGGAGCCGATCCCGGACATGCCAGCGCCACCGCCGGGGACGCTGTCGACACTGTTCGACCGGCTGGCCGACGACGCGGAACTCTACACGACACTGGGCGCTGCCGACGAGACGTTTACCGGCCCGCCCCCCGACCTGCCGTCGGAAGTCTTCACCGAGGCACACGATGACCTGCCGGCGGAAGAGATCGCTCCGGAGGCGCCGGTCGAGGAGCCTCTGCCGGACGAGACCATCGACGCCGACGCGATCGGCGAGATGATTGCATCGATCGAGGCCGAGGAAGCAGCGACGCTCGAACGGGTGACGACCTGGCGCATCGTCGGACGCGGCTTCGAGCCGCTCAAGCAGGCAGCGTCGCCACCGGCGGTCGAGGATGTGCCGGCGATCGAGGTGCCCGTCCTGCCCGAACCGTTTGCAGCGGCTCCCGGGGCCATGCCGCCCGAGCCCGATGCGGAGACCGTGGAGAGGGTGTCGCGCTACAATTTCGACGAGCTGAGCCGGATACTGACCGACCGCGTCAGCGGCGCCCCGGCTTCGCCCGAGCCCGAGGTCGCTGCGGCGGTTGGCAATGGCAATGCGCTGGTCAGCCTGTCGGGCGAAACGTTCATCCTCAACCGGCTGCCACTCGGGATCATGGTGTTCCGTGACCAGCAGGTGCTGTTCGCCAACCGGGCGCTGACCGAACTGACGGGCTACGAGAGCATCGAGGCGCTGCGGGCGGCAGGGCTCACGGCGATCTTTCCGGCCGAGGATTCCAATGCCGGGCCGGTGACGCAACTGGTGCGCCGCGACGGGTTGCTGGTGCCGGTGGGCGCCCGGCTGCAGTCGATCAACTGGCATGGCCGGCCGGCGCTGATGCTGTCTGCTTCGGCAGCCGAGGCCAGGGAGCCGAGCCACGAGGCAGCAGTGCGGAGCTTTGCCGAGCTCAATGCCGAAATGGGCGAGGACGGGTTTTTCTCCACCGACCGCAACGGCGTGGTGGCGAGCGTGTCGCTGCATGCGCGCATCCTGCTCGGCGAGACCGAGCAGGAACTGATCGGGCGACCGCTGGTGCAGCTGATCACCGGTGGCGAAGTATCCGACCTGAAGCGCTTCCTCGAGCGCCCTGCCCGCTTCGCCGAGACCGAGCGGCCGGCCATCATGCTGACCGGCACCCGGCCCGATACCCGGTTGACGCTGTTCGCCGAGGGCCAGGCGGGCGTCGTCACCGGCTACTTCGGGCTCGTGCGGCGGCTGTCGACCGCGATCCCCCAGGTGCGCCCTGCCCCGGTGAAAGCCGACGAACTCGAGCCATCGATGCTGTCGCGGATCACCCGCGGGGTGCGGCGGCCGCTCAATTCGATCATCGGGTTCGCCGAGCTGATCCGCACCTCGCCCAACGATCCGGCCCGGCACCAGGAATATGCCCGTGACATCCGCATGGGCGGCGAAGAGATCGCGACGCTCGTCGATGAACTCGACGACTATGCGCGCCTCCGCGAGGGCCGCTACGAGGCGAAGGCCGACGACATCGAGCTGGCGGCGCTGCTCGACACCTGCCTGTCGCGGGTGCGGGTGCAGGCGGCCGAGGCGCGGGTGCTGGTGCGCAGCGCGGTATCGGAGCGGTTGCCGCGGGTGACGGCCGACCGGGCATCGCTCAGCCAGGCGATCCTCAACCTGCTGGCCAGCGCCATCGACCAGACGCCGGCCGGCGGCACAGTGATCCTTTCCGGCCAGCGGGAGGACGATGGCGCGATCGTCATCAACGTGCGGGACAGCGGCGAGAAGCGGACCGATCTTGGCGAGCGCTTCGTGGTGTTCCGTGATGGCGTGGGCAAGGACGGCGAGACATTGATGCCGGTGCGCTCGAGTGTCGGGCTGGCGCTGACGCGCTCGCTGCTGGCGGTGAACGCGCTGAAGCTCAATGTCGACCCCGCGGCGGGCGTCGGGACCTTGTTTTCGCTTGTGGTTCCGGCTGATCTGACGCGAACCTAAATGCGGTATTAACGGATTCTGAACCATGATGAACGGGTTTGGATTCTCACCTCCGCAGGGCGACAGCAGGCGTGGCGTTAGCGAAGCCAGCAATTGACGCGGGTGCCGACACACATGGCCAGGGGGCCGTGGGTGTGTTCCTGCTTTTGGCCATTGGCCGCTTCGCGGGTGCCATTGCGCTGACCTGGCTGGCCTTGTTCATCCTCCTGCATCTTCTGACCAACTCCGGCGGCGATCCGCTGGGGCTGGCGTTTCCGGGCGATCGGCTGGCGGTGACGCTGCCGCTGGTGCTGATGGCGGGGATGCTGGCGCTGCTGCTCGGCGCGGGGATAAGCCTGTCGGCGGCGCGCCTAGGGGGCTGGGGAGACCGGTTGCTGGGTGGGCTTGCAGCGCTGCTGAGCATCCTGCCGCCATTCTGGCTGGGGCTGCTGCTGGCACTGGGGCTGAGCAATACGCTCGGCTGGCTGCCGGCCGGCGGCTTCATGCCGTGGACCGCCGGGCCGCAGCAGGCGCTGACCTCGCTGCTGCTGCCAGCGCTGGCGCTGGGGCTGCCGCATGCGGGCGAGTTCGCGATCCGGCTGCGCGGCGCTTTCGGCCCCGAAGTGGCGGACGAGGAAATCCGCGCCATGCGGATCGGCGGGACGAAGGCCGAGCGGGCCCGCTGGCGCATTGGCTACCGCCGCGTGCTGCGGCAACTGCCAGAACTCGCGGGGCGGATGTTCGCCTCCATCCTGGTCGGCGCGGTGGTGGTGGAGAACGTGTTCTACCTGCCGGGTTTGGGACGGCAGGTGCTCGGTGCGGCGCTGGCGCATGACCTGCCGGCGCTGCGCGCCGGACTGTTCGTGCTAGTGGCACTCGCTGCGCTGCTGATGCTGATCGGGACGCTTGGGCAATTCGCTCTGCACCGACACCTGAAAGACCGCCCATGACTGCGCGCACCGCGATACGCGGGCGGCTGCAGGCCAGCGCCGGCATGGCGCTCGTGGCGATCATCCTGCTGCTGGCGGTGATTTCGCTGGTGTGGACGCCGCATGGCGGAGTGACCGCTAGCAGTGTGCCGCTGGCCGAACCGGGCGCGACGCACTGGCTGGGCACCAACCAGACCGGGCGCGACGTGGTTTCGGCGCTGATGTCGGCGACGCTGATGAGCCTGCTGCTCGCCTCGTTCGCGACGCTGGTGAGTCTGGTGATCGGCATCCCGCTGGGCGGTTTGTTGGCTGCCCGGCTGGGGAGCGGTCCGGCCCGGCAACTGGTGCTGGTCGGCATCCTGCCGGCGGCGCTGTGCCTCGGGACGATACTGGCCGGGATGCAGGTGCCCTCGACGCTCTCGGTGTTCCTCGCCATCGGGCTCCCCGGGGCAGTCGCGGCGACGGTGGCGAGCCGGATGATCATGGCGCCGGTGCTCGCGGCAGACTACGTGGCGGCGGCGAAACTGGCCGGGCTCGACTGGCTCGGAACCGGGCAGCGCCATGTGGTGCCGATGGTGTTGCCTCAGTTGACGGCGCTGGCACTGGAACTGCTGGCGGTGGCGATGCTGGTGGAGGTGACGCTGTCGTTCGCCGGACTTGGCGTCGATGGCGCAGGCCTCAGCCTCGGGACGATGCTGCGCGATGGGCAGCAGCTGGCGCAGGCGCGGCCGCTGCTGGTGGTGGCTCCCGGGGGGGTGGCGATGGTGACGGCGCTGGCGATGCTGGTGGCGGCGGGCGGGCTCAGGGAGATGCGCCGTGGCCCTGCTTGAGCTCAAGGGGTTTGGCGCCAGCCACGGCGCGACCCGGATATCGGGTATCGACCTTGCAGTCGAGCCGGGGACGGTGCTGGCGGTGGTCGGTCGCGGCGACGGGGCCATCTCGCTGCTGGCGCTGGCGATGGCCGGGTTGCTGCCGAGGGGCGCCACGACAGAGGGGTCGCTCGCCTTCGCCGGCAAACGCATGCTGTACCTGGGTCGGGACGCAGATGCATCGGCGGTGGCAGCGGATGCCGAGCTGATCGTCGCAGACGAGCCCGGCCGCGGCCGCGATCCGGCAACGCAACTGGGCCTGCTGCAGGCGCTGCAGGAGGCAAGCCGCACGGCGGCGGTGATCATCTTTACTGCAGACTTCCGCCTGGCGCTCAAGATGGGGCTCGAGGTGGCTGTGGTGGCCAACGGCAAGCTGCTGCTCAGGGCGTCCGCGAGCCAGATTTTCGAGTTGCCGCAATACGACACGGTGCGTCACCTGGTCGGCGGCGCGCGGTTGCGGACACGGACGCTGATGCGGCCACCGATCGGCGAGCCGATCCTCGAACTCGACGGCGTGTCGAAGACCTATCGGCGGGGTCTGCCCCGGCTGGGACCGCCGCCGGTGGAGGCGCTCGAGGGGATCGGGTTCGCGGTGCGACAAGGCGAGGTGGTGGGCCTGCTCGGGCCACCGGGCGCCGGCAAGACGACGCTGCTGCGGCTGATCGCAGGCCTCGAAAAGCCGAGTGCCGGACGGATCGGCCGGCGTGAGGGGCTGGTGGGCTATGTGTTTTCCGACCCGCGCAAGGCGTTCAACCCGACGCTGCCAGTTGGCGTGTCGCTGACCGAGCCGCTGCGGGTGGAACAGAC
>CAIMLX010000248.1 GCA_903842455.1 uncultured Hyphomicrobiales bacterium
GCAGATTATTCAGGACGCCTGCACCGATGTCGGCCAGCCGCGCCCATCCATCGTCGTCTCGGCCACGGAGGAGACGCCGCGCAGAATGCTCCGTCTACTGAATAAAGCTGGCACCCAGCTCATGCGCGAGTTTGAGTGGCCGAGGCTGAAGGAGCAGACGACCTTCACCGCCGTCGCCGCAGAAGAGCAGGCGGAGCCAAGCTCGACGGAATTTGCGCGCCTGTCTCCCAACTCCTCGATCTGGCATGTGAACACCCAGAGGCAGGTGATCGGCCCAGTGTCGATGGAGGAGTGGAACCAGCTCCACATCTCTCCGATCAGCAACGCGCAGTTCTACTGGACGCTCTATGGCCGTCGCTTCTCCATCTTCCCCGCTCCGACGACCAACGACCAGTTCACCTACTCCTACGTCTGGCAGAAGTGGGCAGCCAATGCTGCTGGCACCGTCTTCGGTCTGGAGTTCACCGCCGACGACGACATCCACCTTCTCGATGACGAGATGCTGACGCTGGAGCTGGTGTGGCGATGGAAGCAGGCCATCGGCATCGACTACGCCGAGGACATGGCGAGCTGCAACCGCTACAAGGAGGTGCTGTACGCGGGTATGCGAAACAGAAGCGTGCTGAACCTGTCTAATCCATGGCAGGGCAAGCTCCCCGAGGGCTACTGGCCGGGAACCATAACAGCATGAGAAAGGCGCTCCGGCCCAACGCGAACAGGTCTGCCGTCGCTCGACCGACGGTCATCGCAGCTCCGACGAAGGGCTGGAGCGCCAACGCATTGCCCATCGAGGCAGAGGATGGCACTGCCATCATCCTCGATAACTTCTTCCCAGAGGCCACCGCGCTGCGTCCGCGCAAGGGCTACACGCAGCAGGTCTCTGGCATCGCGTCGGACGTGAACACGCTGATGACCTTCTCGTCCGGCTCCGTGCAGAAGCTCTTCGCGGCAGGTGGCGGCAGCAACATCTATGACGTGACCACGGCGGGCGCGCTGGGCGCTGCCGTCTACACCGGGCTCTCCACGACGAAGCTCTCCTATGTCAACTTCGCCACGGCTGGCGGTCAGTTCCTCTACATCGTCAACGGGCTCGACAGCGCCTTCTACTACAACGGCTCGACGTGGACTGTTCCAACCATCACTGGCGTGACATCGGCCGATCTGATCTATGTGACCACGCACAAAAGCCGCCTGTGGTTCGTGAAGAAGAACAGCACCACGCTCTACTACCTGCCCGTGGACAGTATCGCTGGTGCTGCAGTGGCCTTCGAGGTCGGATCGCAGTTCAACCGTGGTGGCCGGATCGTGGCAATCGCATCTTGGTCCGTCGATGCAGGTCAAGGCATGGATGACCTCTTCGTGATCTGGTCGAGCGAGGGAGAGGTTCTCGTCTACGCCGGAAACAATCCGACCTCGGACTATTCCATCGTGGGCCGCTACACGTCCGGCAAGCCTATCGGCTCGCGCCCCTTCTTCCCCATCGGCGGCGACCTTGCGATGATCTCGGAAGACGGCATCCTTGCCCTGTCCAACGTGATGCGCTTCGACCGCCTGACGGCTGCCGAGAAGAGCCTCTCGGCGCAGATCGTGGACGCCTACCGTAAGGTGGTGAACACCGAAGCCGACACCTTCGGCTGGCAGGTGATCTCGCTGCCGAAAGCCTCGATGGCCCTCATCAACGTGCCCGGCGCGGGCAACAACGGCACATCGATCCAATTCGCCTACAACGTCTCGACCAAGGCATGGAGCCGCTTCCTCGGCATCGATGCCCTGTGCTGGGAGCTGTTCGACGGCAACATCTACTTCGGAACCGCTGCTGGGGCGGTACACCGTGCGGAGAATGGAGGCTCCGACAACGGTGCCCTCATTACCGCACGGTGCCTTCCAGCATTCACGCACCTTGGCTCGCCGGGCCGGGTGAAGCACATCAAGCTCATCCAGCCCCTGCTCTCGACCGACCTGTCCGGCTACACCCTCGGCGTCGGCTGCGTGGTGAACTTCCAGTCTCCGCAGGTGGTGGGTGCCAGCGTGCCCGGAACGTCTCTGGCCTTCACATGGGACACCTCCCTGTGGGACGATGGCGATGTCTGGGTCGGCGTGAACGTGATCGATAGATGGGAGGGGGCTGACGGCTTGGGCTATGTCATTGCTCCGTATGCGGAGGTTCTGATCGATGCGGACGCTTATCCGACCTTCGAGTTCTCCCTCATCGGCTGGAACATCCTTGCCGAGGTCGGCGGTCTCGGCTTCAGCTCATAGACCCCTGATCGTGGGCCGCATCCTTCTGTATGCGGACGATTTCGTGGGTGGCTGGCTGGAGGATCGGATGGGTGTCCGGCTAGTTCCTCCGTACACGTCCTTTGGCATGATCGGCCCCGATGGACTTTTGGCGGGAGCCATGATATTCAACGGCTTCAACGAGGGAAACGCCGAGGTGTCGATCTATGCACCGAGGGCCGTTTCCCGAGGCAGTCTACGGGCCGCAGCCAGCTATGTCTTCGAGACGAATGGCTGCAACCGTCTGACAGCGCGAACTAGAGCATCAAGCCTCTCGGTTCGTAGGTTCATAGAGAAGGTTGGCTTCCAGCAGGAAGGCGTCCTCCGGGCCTACTACCAAGACGGAGAGGACGCCATCCTGTACGGGCTTCTAAGGAGCGAATGCAGATGGCTATCACACCAAAACCCAAGGGCTCCGGCGTAACCTTCACGCCCGATGCGAACATCAACGGCCCCTACAACTACACGCGGGCCGACATCCCCATCTACAAGACGCCGCCCGCAGCGAGCGCGCCCGGTGGGCCGGGCTCCACGCCGGGGCCTGCTCCTGCACCGACGCCGACCACGCCGACCGTGAAGCCTCCGGGCGGAGCTGGTGGTGGAGCTGGTGGCAACAATGGGGCCGTCAGGCCGATCACTGGCGTCAACAACCCGCTGAACAGCAGCCAGTTCACGGGCACGCCGAACCCCAAGATGAATGTCGTCAACAACATCGACAGCACACAGTTCACGGGCACACCGAACCCGAGGATCGTCCAGAACCCGAGCCGCGTGGTCGGAGGCGACCTCCGTGACGCCGGAGGCGGTGTCAATCGGACGCCTCTGGACAACGTGGTCCTCGGCGGCGGCATCAAGCCGAGCAGCATCCCCAACATGCCCAAGGTGCCCGTCAGGCAGACTGGCACTGGCATGGCGCTTGGTGGAGCTGGTGTCGGCAACGCGCCGCAGACGCCCCTGCCGCCCTTGGGCACGCCGACGCCGCCTCCGGCCACTGGTGGCCTGCCCGTCGCGCCGAAGCCTGTAAACACCATCGCGCCGAAGCCCGTCGCACGGCCCACGACGGCCAGCCCGGCGCTGCAGACGTTCAACCAGAACCCGAGCCGCGTGGTCGGCCCGCCCAACGTCAATGCCATCAAGCCGACGCAGCGGAACGCCTTCGCCACGGCCCTCGCACGGCCTCCGATCCGCTGATGCTGCGTCGGAAGCACATAAGGGCACCCGCCACCTTCGATCCGGGGCCGGGCCATCCGCGCGAGCGGCTGATCTACGCCAATGATGCGGAGATGGAGATGCTCCGTAGGCTGACGGATGGCACCGTCAGTCGCGGACCCCGTGGCATCCCCTCCTTCGCCGTCACGTCCGGCAAGGAGACCGGGACGACCATGGGCGGTGGCAACGCCACCAGCTCGAACCCGTCCGGCGGTGGACCCGGTGGCCCCTTCGGCCCGAACAGCGGCCCCTCGAAGGCTCCCTCGGCACCCGCCTCGGGCGTCGGAGGTGGCAACAAGGGCACCTCCCAGAACAGCTCCCCGAAGAGCCCGGCAGGCCCCTCCGGCCCGAACAGCGGCGCATCCGCAGCGAAGCCCGCTGGAGGCTCTCCTGCGTCGGGGGCGTCTACCCCCACGGGCGGCTCGAAATCGCCGTCCAGCACCTCTCCCGGCTCCGTTAAGAGCCCATCCAGCCCCATGGGTGGGCAGGGCTCGTCTTTTGGCAGCTCGGCAGCCGCCGCCAGCTACAATCGAGGTGCGATCAGCCGCTCGGCTCCCACCCCGGCATCGCCCATGGGCGGACAGGGCTCGTCCTTCTCGCGCCCCTCGGCTGCGGCAGAGGCGAACCGCCAGACGGCCAGCGCCATCAAGGGCGGACAGAACCCCTCCGGCTCTCAGCGCGTGGCCTCCGGCGTCAGCCAGTCGCAGAAGGACGCCTACACCCAGTTCGGCCAGAAGATGGCCGCAGCTCCTCGCCAGCCCGAGATCACCCGCACGCCCGGTGACGCCGAGCAGCTCGCCCGCATGGCGCGTGCCGAGAACGGCCTCATCCGCGATCCGGTGACGGGCAAGATGTCCCAGCTCGCCGCGCAGGGCACCATGAACGTGGTCCGCAATCGCGCCGAGAACCAAGGCGTCGATGTCGAGGGCATCATCTCCCAGTCCGGGCAGTTCAGCCCATGGGGCAATGGCACCTACGCAGCGACGAAGCCGACCGCAGCCGAGACCGCCATGGCAGAACAGGTGCTGCGCGGCGTGACGCCGGACTATACGGCCACCCCCGCTCGCCCACAGGGTGCGGACTACTATCACAACACCGACACGGTGAAGAACAAGAGCGGCTATTCCAACGCCGCGACGAAGTCTCGCGTGAAGGATCGCTTCGCCTCGACCATGTCGGTTGCTGACGCGGTGAAGCCCGGCGTCTATGGACACGACTACGGATACGATCCGACCGGGATGCCAGCCTCCAGCTTCAAGACCACTCCCATGGCCCCGGCTCCGAAGGGTCGCACCGACTACGGTACCGGGCGCGTGCCCACCGCAGCGAACGTGCCGCAGGGCGCGCTATCGCCTGACCCGAACTATGGCGGCTTCGTCGGCAGCTCTCCGGCAGCTCCTCGCTCGCGCAATGCGCCGGGCATGTTTGGTGGTACCCGGCCTGACTTCGGAAGTGGCGCGTCGAAGGTCAGCGCGGAGAGCGTGCCCGACGAGGACTATGGCACCATCGGCATGGGCTTCAACGTGCCTCGCGGCCTTGGCTATAATTCGCGCTTTGAGGATCAGCTCAACGAGTACGGCACGCTGCGCGACATCCAAGACCCGAACCAGTTCTCGACCCAGAGGGTGCGGGATGGCTTCTACAGCGACCGCGTCGGGCCGGGCGGCACCAGCACCCCGATCAACGGCTGGTCGAATGGTTTCGACCCGAACAAGCTGTCGGCGGACGGCCAGCACCTCTATGACGCGATGGCTGACACTGGCCTCCGCACTGGCGTGCCGCGCGATTACTTCTCCGGCAGGGCTGGTCGATCCAGCACGCCGAACCACCCGGCAGGCAATGCCATCGACACGCGCGTCATGGACCCGACAACCGGGCGTCCGGTCGGCAACGAATACAATCCCATCCGCCTGTCTGGCGAGACGCGGGCGGCATACGACAATGCTGCGGACGATGTCCTCGACACGATGTACCAGAACCCCGACATGTACGGCGGTCTGGCTCCTCGCGCTCGCTATGGCGGCGACTTCCGCAGCTCGACGCCCTACGACCAGATGCACATGGACGTGACGCCGGGCGGCGGCTTCAGTGGCGAGCAACGAACACGTCACGCCGCAGCAGTGGGCCGCTCCGGCAACACACCGGGCACTGGTGGCTACATGACCGCATCGGCCACCAACCCCGGCATCATGAACAGCGCCCCGCCAGAGCAGGGATATGAGCTGTCCGAGGGTGGCATCTACAACGGCCTGCGCTCGATCCCCGGTGCCATCTCCGGCCTCGGTCGCGGCCTCCGCTCCATCAGCGAGACGATCTCGACGCCGAACCCGGCCTTCAAGGGCGCGGCCGGGATGCTCGCCAGCCCGAACCCCATCGTCCGCGCAGGCGCGCAGGCGGTCGCTGGTCAGGTGATCGGCCCGCAGGTGAAAGAGTTCGCGCGCTCGACCATCCAGAGCATCAAGGACATCGCAGACCCGAACAACCCGAGCGCACAGGCGGCGCAGAAGGCTGGCGGCTACGGCTCGCGCAAACCGTCCGACACTTCGGGCTCTGTCCGTGATGACCAGCGCGGCGAGCAGCGCGAAGGATCGAAGACGGCCTCCGCGACGAGCAAGGGCAACCCGGATCGCGGCAAGGGCGGTGACCGTGAGAACGGTCGCCAGAAGGAGACCTCCGCGCAGAAGGCCAAGCGCATCGGGAAGAAGAAGATCGAAGACCTTGCCAAGCCCGAGCCGAAGGCTGCGGACTGGAGCAACTACACGAATGTCATGACCAAGGAGCAGGCTATGCGAAAGCTCCTCGGCGAGGAGTGGTACGCATGAACAGCGGCAACAACACACCCAAGGTGCCGAGCCCGACCACGGTCGCAGCCGCGCAGACGGGATCGAACCAATCGACGGCTCTCTATGAGACGCTGCTCAACCAGCAGGACCAGCGCACGCCGACTGGTTCTCTGACGTGGCAGCAGGCCGGAACAAATACCTACACCGACCCGACGACCGGGAAGGAGGTGACCGTTCCGAAGTTCATCGCCTCTCAGGTGCTGTCGCCGACGCAGCAGGGCTTGCTCGATCAGGAAGAGCAGTTCGATGCCCGCTACAATCAAATGGCAATCGATCAGGCCGGGCAGATCAAGGAAAAGCTCTCGACGCCCTTCAGCTACTCGCCGGGCGAGCATGAGGCATGGGCTGGTGGCCTCTATGACAAGCTCAACGCCGAGAGCATCGCTCGCGGTCGCGACGAGATGGAGCAGAACCTCGCCAACCGTGGTCTCAACTACGGCACGGCGACCTACAACACCGCGCAGCAGGCCTTCACCAAGGGCAATCAGGATGCGCGCAACGAGTTCATGCTCGACAGCTACGGCACGGGCCTGAACACCGCCCTCACCGTCCGCAACCAGCCGCTCAAGGAAGGCATCGCCCTCATGGGCGGCGGACAGATGTCGGAGCCGTCGTGGGTGCAGGGCGCACAGAGCGGCGTCAACGGCGTCGATGTCGCTGGCATCTATGCCGCGAACACGGCAGCGAAGCAGGCGAACGCGCAGCAGCAGCAGGGCGTGTGGGGCGCTCTCGGTCAGGTCGGCGGCGCAGCTCTCGGCGGCTGGATGGCCTCGGACGAGCGCGTCAAGACCAACATCAAGTCGAAGGGCAAGAAGGGCCTGTCGAAGCTCGGCGAGAAGGAGTGGAGCTACAAGGGCTCGAAGCAGCGCCACACAACGCCCATGGCGCAGGATGTCGAGAAGAAGTTCCCCGGAGCCGTCGCAGAGATCGGCGGCACCAAGTATGTCAACTGGCGCGGCATCCCCGGCGGCGGCAAGTATGAGAAGGACATCGCTCGCGAGCAGACGGTCGATCCGCGTCTCTACGGCCAGCCGGGCTGGTCGATGAACGCCCTGCCTGACGGCAAGATGCTCCGTGAACGGAACATGAGGAACAGCGGCGACGATCCGGCCTACTCGATCAAGAAGGCGTTGCCGCCGATCAGGGAGCAGGACGCTCGCCTGAAGGGTGGCCTGTCGCGTCTCGGCGCAAGGAGCATCGCATAATGGTCAACCAGTTCGAAATCGCCGACAAGAACAGGCTCGCTCCCACGACATCGCTGGTGAAGCCGAAGACCCAGCGCGAGCGGAAGACGATCTCGTCCCTTCTGGAGAACTTCATTCCCAAGCCCGCGACGGCTGCGCCTGCTGGCCCGGATGCGCTCGGCACCAAGCGGGATGCTTGGGCGAACGCACTCTCGACCATGAACGGCGTCTACACTCCGTCGCCCCTCACTGCTGTGGCGAAGGTCGCTGGCATGGGGCTCGCCGGGTACAACATGGGTAAGGCATCGTCCGACATCGAGGCGGGTCAGGCTGGCTTCCGCACGAAGCTGGCGCAGGCCCTGAAGGGTGGTGCGCCCGACAACGCAACCATCGCCGACATGATGGCCGACCCCTACGCCGGACAGAACATGGACACGCTCTTTGGCTTGTGGGAGCGCGCGAACCCGAAGGCCAACACCGACCCCGAGATGGTCACCCTGAAGTACCCGAACGGCACAGAGGTGCCTGTCGATCTCAACTCGCCAGAGGGCAAGGAGATGCATCGCAAGTTCGTGGAGAAGATGGGCAGCGGAGCTGGTGGAGCTGGTGGCGTCATCAAAGACCCGATGAAGATCACCGACAACATGCAGCAGTCGAAGGTGCAGCAGTCGGCAGCCACCACTGCCGGAACGCTTAACTCGATGTTCCAGTCCCTGTCGGACCCGAGCGCGATCTCGGACCTCGACTTCGTCAACGGCGTTGCCAAAATCCTCGACCCGACCTCCGTCGTCCGCAGCGAGGAAGGCCGTCAGGTCATCGAGAGCCAGTCGATCCCCTCGCAGGTTCTCGGTCAGCTCAACATGCTGGCGAACGGCGAGAGCCGCCTCGATCCGCAGACCCGCATCGCCATGTACCAGCTCGCCGCCCGGCGCGGTGGAGAGGTCATGGAGCAGGCCCAGAAGGAGGCGGACTTCTACAGCAAGATGGCCGAGGGCAGCGGCTATGAGCCCGAGCTTTATGTTCCGCAGGTGCCGGAAGGCCCACGCTCGGACTTCAACTTCCAGCCCGAGGCTGCAGCATACCCGCAGGAGCCCGCAGGGCCTCGCCCACCGCCCTCGCGGCAACCGCCCGCTACCCCTGTGCCCGGCGGCGATCCTGCCGCTCCTGCGCCTCCCCAGAGGCTCGATCCGCGTACCGCCCAGTTCGACCAGCGCCTCCTCACGGTGCCGGGCGCACGCAACCTGTGGCCGCGCATCGTGGAGCAGGCCGACGATGCCGAGGAGCTGGAGACGATCATCAACGGCATCATCGAGAACCCGGCCATGCTTCGGCAGGTCTTCCCTGACGCCTTCCCGACGGAGCAGCAGTAATGGCAAGTCTACGCGATGTCATGGGCCTCCCTCCCCGGCAGGTCGGCGTGCCCGAGGACATGGGCCGCTCGGTTGTGTCCGAGGGCTCGAAGGGCATTGCCGATCTCGCTGGCGGCATCGGCCAGATGCACCACAATCTGCGGGCGGTTAATTCCTATGTCCTGCAGAAGGTCTTCGGCTACGACAAGGAGACCGCCGACAGCTATGGCGAAGTCCTCTCGACCATTCAGGCTCCTCTGGCGAAGGTCATGCCGGACAGCGAGGACATGCGCTCGGTGATCCCCGAGAGCTTCGAGCATGAGCCGCAGACATGGCAGGGCGACATCGCTGGCCGTACTGCCTACAACGTGCCCGGCGCTATCGCGTCCGGCGGCGGCTCGATGCTGAACAGGCTCGCCTCTGCAGGTGGAGCTGCTGTCGGCGGCTTCGCCGGGAAAGAGGGGGCAACCAAGATGGTGGACGCCCTCCAGAATTGGATGCCGAAATACAAGGACACCATCGAAGGCTACCGCCCCTACATCGAGCAGGGTGCCGATCTCGCTGGCAACGTGGCGGGCTCCTTCGCGCCGAACGCCATCCAGAAGGCTGTGACGCCGAACCCGATGACCGACGAGCGCATCGCCGACGCGCGCCTCCTCGATGACCATGGCGTCGAGATGACGGCAGGCCAGCGCACTGGGAATGAAGCCCTACACGCCAAGGAGGCCCAGACGGGCGGCTCCGCCTACTGGAATGTCCGCCAGCGTCAGAACCGTCAGTACACGGCAGGCGCTCTCGATGATGCTGGCATCCGCCCGAACCGGGCTGGTGGCCCTCGTCCCGATGTTGCGTCTCCCGCCGTCATCAATCGCCAGCACGAACTTCTCGGCGATGAGTTCGACCGCCTGCAGGGCTACGGAATGCAGCCGGACACGCAGTTCTTCGATGACCTCGTTCAGGTCCGCGACGAGTACCGCGCGACCATGCCTCTCAACGCCAGAGCGCCGATCGTGGAGACCACGATCCGTCAGCTCTCGGATCGCGCCCGTCGCGGCATCCCGGTAGATGGTGAGATGCTCCGCAAGATCGGCACGCAGCTCCGCCGCACACGCCAGCAGTTCCGCGCCTCCGGCAGGGCTGATGATGCAGAGGCTCTCGACAACCTGATCGAGGCCATCGACGGCGGCATCGAGAGGTCTCTAGCGATCACCAACCCGAACGAGGTCGGTGCCTTCCGCGATCTCCGCACGCGCTACCGCAACCTCATCACTGTCGAGGAGGCCGCATCGAACGCGCCGAACGGGCAACTCTCTCCGGCGGACCTCACGCGGGCAACGAAGAAGATGGAGACGCGGCGCGGATACTCGCGCGGCTTCGGCCCCTTCAACGACTACTCGCGAGCTGGTGATGACATCCTTCGCGATCCGCCCAACTCCGGCACGCCGAGCCGCCTCATCGCAGCACTGGGCGGCAAGGGCCTGAACACTGCACCAGCCGCCATCGGTGGTGGTGTCGGCTTCGCTGTCGGTGGCCCGGTGGGAGCTGGTGTCGGCGCTGCCATCGGCGCTGGAACGGACATGCTGTTCAAGGCTGGCAAGAACTACCTCCGCATGACGCCCGCCATGCAGGCCTACCTCGCTAACCAGATTGCGCGCGGCTGGACGCCCGAGGTCGGAGCTGGCACGCGAGCTGCCACCATCGGCGTCACTAACTCTCAGCGCATCGACAAGGAGAAAAGATAATGTCCCGTGACGGCACAGGAACCTATACACCCCCGGCAGTGATGGCGACATCGAACACCATCGCCAGCTCGGTCACGGTCAACTCGATCATCGATGACATCGCGCAGGCGCTGACCGACAGCATCAACAAGGACGGGACCAAGGCCTTCGCCGCGAACCAGTCCATGGGTGGCAATAGGCTCACCAGCCTTGGCGCTGGCACGGCCCTCACCGATGCGGCGCAGGTCTCTCAGGTGCAGAAGGCCAACGTGCAGCGCGCCACGACTGTCGGCGGCTCTGTAGATGCCATCACGCTCGCCTTCACTCCGGCCATCACCAGCTACACGACGGGCATGGTGATCCGCTGGGCCTCGGCTGGTGCCAACACCAGCACGGCTCCGACCGTCAACATAGACACCCTTGGCGCAAAAACGATCAAGCAAAATCCGGCGGCGGCTGCCCTCGCTGTCGGCCAGCTCGGCGCTGCTGGCACGATCCATATGGCCGAATACAACGGCACCGATTTCATCCTGCTCGGCGCGTCTCCGCAGGCCCTCGGCACCAGTGACAATCCGCAGTTCAACTCCGTCAACATCGGCAACGCATCCGATACAACCATCACCCGCATCTCTGCTGGTGTTATCGCTGTCGAGGGAAAGAACGTAGCCCTTAATGGAACGACAGAAGTTCTAACTACGGGTTCGATAAATCTGGGTCACGCATCTGACACAACCCTCACCCGCATCTCTGCTGGTGCGGTGCAGATCGAGGGCTTCACAATTTCAGTGAACGATCTGGCTAGATTTCACCAGTGCAGTTTCATTCAGATCGGCTCTGCTACCTCGGTCATCGGCGATTACTTTGGCTTCGGCAACACGGCTAGAGGACTTAGGGTCGTTGGCACGGGTGGTCTCGGCTACTATTCCGATGGCTTAGGCGCGGGTGGAGCCGTTACCCAGCTCACATCAAAATCCACCACCGTTACGCTGAATAAACACTCCGGCAAGATCACCATGCACAACGCAGCTCTGGCGGGTGGAGCTTCTGTCACCTTCCAGTTTGTGAACAGCGCGCTCGATGACTGGTCCACCATGATGATCAACTGCTACAACAACGACCGCTACAACGTCGATTGCCTGTCCACGGTGGGCGGCGGCTCTGCCTTTATCAGGGTGACCAATATCACTGGCGGCTCTCTGTCCGAGGCCCTCGTCCTGAACTTCAACATCATCACTGGCGCGGCCAACTAGCATTGACTTCTATCTGGGAATAAAAAGAATGCCTCAACCGTTGAAAGATTTGCTGTCTGCTCCGCTGCCTCTCTCGGTCGTGGCGTTCCTCATCCTTCAGACGATGGGGTCCGTGTGGTGGGCATCCGCGCAGGTCAACGATGTTCACCTGCAAATATCTACGATCCGGTCACTGCTCGACCGCATCGTGGACGAAGCGAAGGCTGCCTCTTCTCAGGAGGGCCGCATCATCGTGCTGGAGCAGGCAATCGGCAGAAACGCCGAGGACATTAAAGACATCAAGGACACCCTCAGAACCAGAGGATACGATTATGCAAAGTGAGCGTAAGCGCGACGAGATGATCGCGAACATCAAGGCTCGCCGCAGAGCAGAACAGCTCGCGCTCGGGCATCGGTTCCAAGTGCCGTTCCTGCTGCTGGCATCGGGGGCGTGGTTCATCTTCCTCGTCCTGCTCTCGCATCGGTTCCCGCTATGATCAGCCGTCTACGGACGAATTGGATTGTCATCCACTGCTCGGCCACGCGGGCGATCCAGATCAACATCGGCGCGAAGGACATCCGCCTCTGGCACCACCAGAAGGGCTGGACGGACATCGGCTACCACTATGTGATCAAGCGCAGTGGTGCCGTGGAGAAGGGCCGAGAGCTGGGGCTCGTCGGAGCTGGCGTCGAGGGCCACAACACCGACAGCGTCCACATCTGTCTGGTGGGCGGTCTGAACGACGACACATGGAAGCCGGAGAACAACTACACCAGTCAGCAGTGGGCTGCTCTCCAGAAACTTGTCAGCACACTGACAAAAAAGTATCCTGCGGCCAAGGTGCTTGGTCACCGAGACTTCGCAGGCGTTAAGAAGGCCTGTCCCTGTTTCAATGTGAGGCCGTGGGCCAAGAAGCTCGGCTTCCCAATTTATTAGGAGAAGAGAATGTTCACGACCATCGACAAGGCACTGACCGCTCTCATCATGGCGGTTGTTTTCCTGCTCAACTACTTCTTCGGCTTCAACCTCGGCTGGCTCACCTCTGACGCCATCGCGACCGTCGTCGCCGCGCTGACGCCGTTCCTCGTCTGGCTGGTGCCGAACAAGAAGCCCGCATGACAGGGTGGGTCATCACAGTGATTTGCCTGCTGCTCCTCGGGGTGGCAGGCTTTTCTGTCTATCGGGCATTCCAGAGCCCGAAGTTCGTCGCGCGCATCACCCGGAGAGCCACCAAGGCTGCCATCAAGGCCATCGTGCCTGTCATCACGGAGCCGCGCGATCTGAAGGAGATGGCCGAGGACCAGAAGGAGTATCGCGCCGGGCGCGGTGACGACTACTGGCGCAGGCGATCAGGCGCACCCCCAAAAGGATAGGGCGGGTTTCCCCGCCCCTCCATCACACATCGTAGCGCCTGTAGATGTCGTGCAGCTCGCTGTTGTCGCCGACCGAGTGCCGACCGAATTTCCGGTTCCACTCTTGGAAGGAGACGAGGCGCTGGTCTCGGCACCTCTCTGCCTCGTCCTCCTGTCTTCGCCGCTTCACCGACAGGGCATACTGCAGGATGCAGACGCACAGGAGGCACACCAGCAGGAAGCCGCTGACCAAGATCAGCCCCTGCACCATCGTCTCGCCGTCAGACTGGGTCATCTTTCACCTTCCACACTGATTGGCCGTGGCTCTTGCCGACCTTCTCGACAAGCCCCTTCTCCACCAGCTCCGCGCGCCGGGTGCGCCATGTGCTTTCTGTCCGGCCATACTGGCCGCGCAGGGCGGTGACGAGAGAGCGATCCGTACACGGACCATAGACACGGAGCGCCTTCAGGACGATGGCCTGCAGCTCCGGCAGCTCTGCGGTGATCCGTCTGGCTGCATCGTGCGATGTCTCGGGGTCCGTAGTGCGGGCCAGAGGCGTGAACATGTCATGCTGGCTGGGCGAGTGGCGGTGAGCCTTAACGGTTTGCGACATAGCGATCCTCCTGTGGAGCTTGCATGGGCTTCGACAGGGCGCGTGCCGTGCTTTCCATGGTGCGCCATGCCTCGATGCGGGCTTCGTGTCCGATCTTCAGTACACGGAGCATCTCATACTCGCCCGCCGCATCGGCCTCATCGATGTAGGCCTGATGCATCTCGGGTGAAGCCTTCGCCTCTCTCTCCTGCGCGGAGACCGGGAGATCGACGTACTTCTTCATCACCAGAGCCTTCATGCGCTCGGTGAGCCGCTCGGTCAGCACCATCTGCCTCCTCGCCTGCCCGAGCTGCCGGGCGGTGGCGAAGAACCACTGGATGCTCTCCTCGACCTGTTCGATGCTGATCATTTGACGCTCCTGTTGACGGGTAGCACGATGTCGGTCGGCGTGCGGTTCAGAGGGACAGTGTAGACACCCGCCCAAGCGGTTATCCCGCGAGCGAGTGCCATCTTGGCGTGGTATCGGTCGGTGAGGGTGCCTGTCGGCCCCATCGCCGCGCTGACGGCATCGTCCGGCAGCAACTCCAGAACCTGCTCGATGCTGATCATTGGACCTCTCCCGTGTCAGGATCGAAGCCCTGCTGCTTCGAGGAGGAGAGAGGCTTGCGCGTAGCAGCTTCGAACTCGGCCTTCAGGCGATCCTTCTCCTCCGTCAACTCCTTCACCCATCCCTCGGGCATGGCCTTGATCTTCGGGTAGTTCGACTTCCAGAACAGGATCAAGTCCTCCATCGAGCCGGATTTCTCGATGGTGAAGATGCCAGCCCGGATGCGCTTGAACTCTTCGTCGTAGCCCTCCTTCTTGGCCTGATAGGCGGACTTCTTCGGCTGCACGCCCTCCTCGGCCTCTGGTGCATCTTCGTCCGTGGTCTGACGAACATACTTGGAGCCGTCGAAGTAGCCCATGTAGATGTCGCTCGCCACGCCGAGCTTGACCAGCGCGTTGCCGAGCGCGTCGGTGTAGCTCATCTTGAAAAGCTCGTCGTCGCTGCGGCCAGAGACGGTGCCTCCGACGCCCCACACGGCCTGTGACCACTCGCCGCCCGGCTCCCTGATCATCACGCCGACCGTGCAGTGGCAGGTGGTGCCCTGCATGGTGAACTCCGGCTTCGTCATCGTCCACCCGAGGCCGCATGGGCCGAATACCTCGGTCATCACTTGGATGCGCCACTGTGGCTTGATGTCGGTGCCCTTGAAGCCGCCCTGCTTCGCGAACCCCTTGAGGTGTTCCTTCGGCACGTTGGCGAGCTTGCGCCAGTAGCGCGTCGGATCGAACCTGTTCATGTCTGTATCGGTCATGGTGCTGGGTCTCCTGTGGGCCTGATGCCCACCGGGTAGGATGCTCCTGTTCGCTGCCGAGACCAACCCGCGCCACGCATAGCAGCCATTCCTTAAATGCAGATCGCTCGATCTTCGATCCGGGGGTATCCTGACCTGCTTCGACAACCACAGGAGACAACCATGTCGATCCAACACCAGCTCGTTGACCCATGCTACCCGATGATCAAGCTCGGCATCGATCCCTCGACCGCCATCGGCGCGCAGATACTGGCGCTCCGGCTCCGCCGCTACTGGCTGGACCGGAACCTCGATGTGCCGTGCGAGATGTACGTCGTGCAGTCGCGCATCGACAGCAAGGGTGGCCCGCGCTGCGGCCACACGATCTACAGCGCACGCGCCGACTTCAAGGCCGCGAAGAAGGTCGATGCCAACCGCCGCCTGCAGCTCATCCTGTCCATCGAGGACGAGGCGGGGGTGTTCGCATGAGCTTCGAGGATAAGACCGAGTTGTTCGCCACGGTGATGATCGCCATGGGGATCATCTGCGCCATCGTCATAGGGAGCCTGAAATGAGCTTCGAGGCGATGGCATGGGCCATCAAGCAGCAGGTGGGCAACACCACCGCCAAGTTCACGCTGCTGATGGTCGCGAACTATGCGGATGAACAGGGCCGGGCGTGGCCCTCACAGGAGACACTGGCGAGCGGCATGGACGCCTCCCGCCACACGGTCATGCGGGCTCTGGACTTCCTCGAAGAGCAGGGCTTCATGACCCGCGAGAGGCGGCACCGGGCGGACGGATCGAGGGCGGCTGACGTGCTGCGCCTCGACCTAAGTCGCAATTTGCTACGTTGCAAAAGTGGGGAGCCTATGTCGCAAATTGCTACAGCAGAACCTATCACTGAACCTATCAGTAAACCCAAGAAGGTAGAGCGCACGCGAGGAAGCCGACTTTCGGACGAATGGAACCCACCTCCAGCCTCACTCGTCAAGGCCAGAGCCTACCTCGATGACGTGACGATCTTCGAGGAGCTGGTGAAGTTCCGCAACTACTGGCTTTCGAAGGCTGGCCGCGATGCGGTCAAGCTCGACTGGACCAGAACCTTCGACAACTGGATCATCAACGCGAAGAACGGGAGACCGAGCCATGGAAAAGCTGCCGACACCGCATCTGGGACACAACGCGCCGAGCCGTCCGGTAACCTTGCCCGCATCTTCAGCAAGATCAATGCAGCCATTGACGCCGCTGAAGACGGCAGCGAGGGCGGCGGAGGTTATCCTTCGAGCCTATCCGCAGGCTGACGTGCGAGCCACCGAAGCGACCGCCGCAGAGCTGACCCAGTTCATCAGTACACTGACCTCTCGCGAGCTGGCATGGGTGATGGATGCCCGCGACGGCATCAAGGCACGATGCAAGTTCTTACCGACGCCAGCCGACGTGAACGAGCTGCTGGCCGAGAAGCACAAGGCGCGCGACTTCGTCCAGCCGCCACGCGGCTATCGGAAGCTCGGGCCTGATGACAACATCGAGCAGCCGCCGGGCGATGTCCGCAAGGCGCAGGTCAGGGCACTGCTCGGCTACGATCCAGCCGCACCGATGAAGCGCACCGTCCGAGAGGAGCTGGTGCCGCCGACGCCGGAGGACATGGAGATGCTGGCGAGAACCGTGAAGCTGAAGCCGCCCGCGACGGCGGAGATCAGCCCACAACTGAGGAGGCTGCTGACGCGGCCGGAAGAGGAGAGACTGACGTGAAGAAGCCCCGGAAGACCAAGGCACCCCGCGTGCCGGAGAACGTCCTGCAGAAGGCCATCGCCAAGCTGCTGGAGGTCGCGGCCCCGCGAAAGGTTCTGTGGTGGCATACGCCCAATGGCGAGAAGCGGGAGGCCATCACAGCGGCCATCCTGAAGGGCATGGGGGTCAAGCCGGGCGTGCCGGACTTGCTGCTCTACGACACCTCCACGGGCCACCTGTATGCCATCGAGGTCAAGGCCAAGGACGGCTACCTGTCGGAGAGCCAGAAGGCGTGGATGGATCACTTCACCAGCTCGCCCACCGGGCGGTATGCCGTCGCCCGCTCGGTCGAGGATGCCATCCAAATCCTGCAAGACTGGTGGCCTCACGACCACCGGATCGTGCGCCAGCTCGCGCCGGGCATCGTCCAGACCGAGGTTCGGGCATGACGCACATGCTGATCGTGTCGCCCTCGATTGACCCGGCCACCAAGCGGCAGCGCCTGACGCTGCGCGGCCCGCTCTACGATGTCCGCTACGATGGCGTGACCGTGCTGGAGGGCACCCACCAGCCCTTCCTCGACGGCTGCCGGGCGATCCAGAAGCTGGGCGCGACAGGCCCGGCGGAGATGTGGGACACCGTCCGGCCCTTCCCCCGCATGGTTGGCACGGTCGAGGGCGCGGCCAAGCTGACGGTTCGGGAGCCTGCCTCGGGCGGCATCCGGTTCACCAAGTGGTCGGAGTGGTCGGGGGAAGGCCACTCGGATGCCCCGTAACGCGACAGGGAGGTGTGCTGGGCGGCAAAGTCCGAGGTGGCAGCTAGGGTGGTGGCTTGGACCCCATGAAAGCCGCTGGCGGGGCTCCTACGAGGTCGGACAAATATTCGACCGAATATCTGTCCAGCCTCGGTAGAGCGCAGTTCGCGCCGATACCGGGTTGACCGTCCACCGCCGTCCACATAGGCTCACCGTTGATCGCAGTCATGGGCGGTCTCCAGAGTGGTCCCAAAACGCAGAAAACCCCGCCAGTTCCCCGGCGGGGTTTTTTGTTGTCGTCGTGAGAGCAGATCAGATCGGGCCTCGCCTCCATTCATCGAAGCCCTTCATCGTGTGGCCCGTGGCGACTGCGCCCTTCCACTTCACCAAGTCGCGTTCGAGCTGCTCGTCGGCCTCGACCTGCCGGAGGTCGGCGAAGGCTTGCGCCACCGCCTTCTTGGCCTCCTCGACCGCATGGACCGCGTCGTGGTGCTTCCATGTGTAGTCGATGCTGGCGTTGGCCTGACTGAGGGCGTTGCTGATCGCGGCGTGCAGTCTGGTACTCCAGCCCATCACGCACCCCCCTTCAGCTTCGCCATCTCCTCGGTCAGGGTCCAGAGCGCACGGTTCAGCTTGATGTCGCCATCGACCGAGCGCACCGGGCGCGTGGTCTGCTGGATGTGGTTCTGACGGCCCTGCGCGTCCTCGCGGACAGCGTCGAAGGAGATGCCTCCCTTGATCAGGTTCTCCTGCGCCCGGTTGAACACCGTCCACAGGTCCGGCTTCTCGTCCTCCCGGCGGCGCGACTTCAGCGCCTTCAGGGGATCGTCCTTCAGGCTCTTCGGCACCTCGTCCTCGAAGCGGGCGACCAGTGCCGCGCTGGCGAAGGCGCGAGCCTCGCCGGGATCGAGGACAATCTGCTTCAGGCTCTCGACACGATCCAGAACCTGCTGGCCGTGGCTGATCACCGAGTAGGTGCCCTCGATGACCTTGTCGAGCGCGTGACCACGATGCGGGACTTTCACATCGCCGACCACGCTGTCGGCCACCACCATGCCGTTCATGCAGATGAACCGGAACAGGCCGAGCATCAGGTGGTACTGGCTGGTGCCGTCGTGACCGTTTTTCAGGACGATCTCGGGCAGCGTCTCGTTGAGGTTGCGCGGCTGGAGCTGGTCAACGCGGCGCAGGCGAAGCATGTGCTTGGTGAAGGCACGCTTCTCGGCATCGCTCGATCCGCCGACGCGCACCCCGGTGATGGCCCAGCCTTCCTTGGCGAGGGCGTTGATCATCTCATGGGTGGGGATGTGGGCGAACCGCTCCGAGCGCGAGCTGTGCGGCACCTCGGCGAAGAGGGCCGGGCAGTGGGCGCGGATGAAGTCGATGTCGAGAGCCTCGCCGGGGCGGGCTTCGAGCTTCACTGCGTTGCGGCCAAAGATGGTGGCGCGGGGGTTGTAGAAGTTCATGGTCGTCTCCTTTGTGTTGGGCGGGCTTGCCCTCACGCCGCCCAGCGAACCGGACGGCGGTAGAGTTTCCCTACTTGACGCGCATCACCTCGACGCCCTCGCCGGGCACCCATGCGGTGATGTAGTTGCCGAGGCCCCACATGCGGCCAGCCTGCGCTGCGGAGGCGCTGCGGAGGCGCTCCTCGGTGAAGTCACCGCTCGGCCTCACCAGCACCACCTCGCCCGGCTTCAGGTGCTGGAGCTGGGCCGCGATGTAGCGGGACAGGTCGCCAGACCGCTTGTGCCCGTTCGGGTAGCGCCGTTTCAGCGGCTGCACCAAGGCAGCGGTCGGCTGCAGCTCCTCCACCGCCTCGATGATGGCGAGGATCACACTGCGGTGTTTTGAGATATTCGAGGCGGTTGCCTTCGCTGCCATCCAGTCCTTGCGCTTCAGCTCGCCGACTAGCTTGTTGGCGGCGTCGCGCAGCAGCTCGGCGTGTTCGTCAATCTTGGTCATGGTCTTGTCTCCAGTGGGCGGGCTTGCCCCCACTGCACCGGGCCGGAGCCCGATGCAGGAAGAGTTTCCCTAGAAGGCGATGTTCGAGACGTTGCTGTTCAGCCACCCGATCAGCGCGGCCTTGTTGGTGGGAACGTCGAGGCTCTTCACGGTCGCGCAAGCTGCCCGGCCCAGCTCGTTGTTCGCCAGCTTGCGGCACTCACGCTCCGATGCTGCCCAGACCACCCTGCGGCCCTTGCCGTCTGCTGCTGGTGCCCATGCTCGCCAGAGGTTCATCAGAAGGGCTCCCTCGGTGAGAGCTTGCCCAGAGCGGAGGTGGCCTCCGCCTTGTTCGAGGCGATGATGGCCGGGTCCACGATGATGATGCCCAGATACTCCTGCGCGCCGTTCAGCATCGTCGCCCACTCATCGAGGGCTCGCCAGTCACCATCGGTGCGGCGCTCGGTGGGGATTTGCTTGGTGGCCCAGAAGGCCTCATGCGCGCCGACCAAGTCGCGGATCGCGCTTTCGAGGTTGCTCATTTTCAGTTCGGTCATGGTTGTCTCCATGCGGGCGGGATTGCCCCCACTGCACCCGGTTGCCCGGATGCAGGAAGAGTTCCCCGCTACTTCACCCGGCCCCAGCTCTCGCACTTCCACACTTCGTAGGAGGCGATGTCGAGGTTGGTGGGGAGAAGACCGCCCAGTGTGTCCTTGCGGCTCTTCTCGTTGTCGTGGATCGCGTTCTCGGCCTGCACCAGCGTCTTGTAGTTGCCGAGGCGCGACCGATACTTGCGGGCCGGGATGGTGACGAACACCGCAAACTCTGCGGGCTCGAAGCTCTCGTCGGGAGGGGTCAGCCTGTAGGTCATACCGGGCTGATCCCGTCTTCGTGGATGCGGCCCGACATGATGCCGTCGATCCGCTCCATGTGCTTGCGGGCGACATCGATGTGGCCCTGCAGGGTAACGTCGGCCATCAGCACGACGCCGACATCGCGCTGGGCGCGCATCAGGATGCCAGCCCAGCAGCACACGCTGTTCCATGTGGAACGGTTGCGCTTGTGGTCGGGGGTGTTCAGGGCATCCCAGAGAGCCTCGTAGCTCACCGCGAAATCCTTGATCTGGTCAGGTGTAGGCATGGTCATGGTCTCCGTGGGCGGACTTGCCCCCACCCTCCCCGGCGCACCGGAGAGGGGAAGAGTTTTCCGTCAGTCTCTGTCGTTCTGGGCGATGCGCCACTCGGCGTCCTCTCGGACCTGCCGGGAGGTGCGCTTCCATTCGTTGAAGGTGGGGAAGTCACGGTCGCCGCAGGCACGGGCCTCGGCGCGTTCGGTGCGGTACTGTTCGAGCTTCGACATGGTGGTCTCCTTAGCGTGACATGCGGACGGCGAGTTCGAGGTCGCGCTTGCTGCGATCCTCGTCGGCGATCAGCTCCATCGGGCCGATCACCCAAGTCTCAAGGAAGAGCTTCACACTGCGATCCTGCAGGTGAGCCGTTACCTCTGCCGAGGCAGAGCCGCCGCGAAGGCGGTCGATCAGGTTGCGGATCACTTCGTTCTCGGACTTGTTCATGGTCATGTCTCCAGTTGGTCTCATCAGCAGCCGCTTGACGGCTGGACCGCATCGCTGCGGTTTCGACCTTAGAAGGGGCAGTCGGTGGCCTTCAGCCAGTCTTCGCGCTGGCGGACATGGAAGTCGTTGGCATAGTCGGCCATGCGAAGTTCCTTGCCCGTGGCGGCGTCGAAGGCCGAGCCGCCGTCTATCTCGCGCCACGCGAGGTAAAGAGCGTAGATTGGGCTGGCGCAGTGATAGGCGAGCGGCTGACCAAGAGTGCAGCGGCCACGGTCTTCATCAACCAGCAGGGGGCGTACAGCGTAGAGGTTCATGGTCGTCTCCATTGTGTTGGGCGGGCTTGCCCCCACTGCGCCCGGACATGCCGGGCGTAGGGAAGGTTTCCCTTGATCTGCTTTTCACGATTTCAATCAGCGTGCGCCGGGAGGGGTGGGCTGGTGGGCATCGCGCGTGCAGCGCCCCTCGGTGCCCCCTCTATATGCGCCCGCCGTAGAGCGAAGTTAAGCGACCATACGACATGGCAGCTATGCATTGGGCGCATGAGGAATGTGACGACCATCACACCGACATTGCGTAGGAAGGCCGTGGACGGCGTTCTTGCTCCACCCATCCTACCCTACCGGGCACCTCGTCCGAGGGCACTCAGCGGCCTTCCCTGAAGGTGTCAAATTCGGCCTTGTTTATCAGTAAGTTACAAGGTCAACAAAAATCGATAGCATGGCAGGGCTGCAGACAATGCATACCTCCCATGGTGGGGGTGGTCTATGGTGGGGGGTGGGCATCCCGCCCGCACAGGAGACACCCATGACCGTTATCATCCACGCGCCCGGCGGCGACATGCGCGCCCTCGCCGCTACCGCCGTTGACAGCTTCATCAAGGAGGCGGGCAACCCCTCCTATGACACCGACCTGCGCCAGCAGGCCATCGAGGCCATCGTGGACTACCGCCCGGCCTATGTCCGCATGTCGGACTACAGCGACCAGCTCTCGACCAATGCCGCGATCTGGGCCATGGGCGGCAAGCTCGGCGTGACGAGCCTCGACCCGGTCGCGCCGCTCTTCGGCCTCCGCGCCGTGGCGAAGCACATGGAGGCCCTCTGGCCTGACATGGCGGACATCAAGATAGAGAAGGCCCTCCGCAACATCGCCCCGGCCAATGCCATGGCCCTCCTCGACCGACAGCTCCTCCTTGAGGAGCGCGGCATCCGCGAGGCCGACGTGGACTGGAGCAACGCTGCTGCCTTGAGCCGGGCGCGTCAGAACACCACCAAGACGATGGTCTCGGGGGCTCAGTCATGAAGCCGCACCACAAGATCGCCATCGAGAGCCTTCTGACCAATGCCTGCTCGGCGGTGGACCTGCTGGGTAAGGTCCAGCTCGGCACCATCAAGGAGGAAGACCTGAAGGTCTACTTCGGCCTCAAGCGGGCCTGCGAGCTGGTGGACAGGGTGGTCGCCGATCTGGAGCAGGAGCGGCTTGAGGAGAAGCTGGCGTTGCGAAAGCCCGCCGACGCGCGAGGTGCCCTGTAGAGCGAAGTTCAGCGAGGTTGGTACTGCGTAGAAGGGGAGCCTGTGATAGGCTCCCTTTTGCGTTGGCTCGACACCAGCGCAGCGTCCTTGCAAAGGCGTTTCCTCCCTGTCGAGCAACTTGGCCGGGGCCTCGGCTCCGGCTCTTTCTTTGGAGCCCCAGCATGACCGAAGCAACATCCATTCCCGAGATCGAGATCGAGCCCTTCAGCACCGACGACGACGAGGTGGGCCGCGAAGAGGAGGCCAGCATCGAGGCCTCCGAGCCGGACTATCTGGCCTATGGCGCACCCGATCCGGGCGAAACGCCTCCAGAGCCCGTCCGGCAGCCCACGAGAGGCGAGCGCCTCGTCGGTCTGGCGCTCTCCCCCGGCATCGAGGTGATGCTGATGAAGGCCAGAGGTGGCCGGATCATCGATGAGCTGTCGGAGCTGCCCCTCAACATGATCGAGCGCAACGGCCAGCCGAGGGTGGACGCCGACCACCACAAGATCGTGGAGGAGGCCATCGCCCGGCAGGTGGATGCGACCATGTGGGCCGTGAAGGCCCTGACGTGGGGCAAGTGATGCGCCGCCGCAGCCTCATGGCAATGCTGGGCCTCGCGCCCATCGCTGGCGCATCAGGTGCCCTGTCAGCGCCAACGCCCAAGGTGGTGGGTCTCCGCACCATGTCAGGTGTCGCCTTGGACGGACTGAGCCTGTCCGAGCCCGTCGCCCTCAAATACAATTCCCCCGAGGATGACGTGCCCTATGCCGAGAAGCAGCTCAACCTGCTGCGCTGGAAGCAGAAGAACGGCTTCGGCACGCGGCCCAACAACATCTACGACTGCCCGAACATCGAGAGCCGTCGAGCCACCAGCCCGGCGGTCAAGCGCATCCTGCACGCCCAGAACCGCGACAGGCTGGAGATGCAGGAGGCCGAGAGGTCGGTGGCCTATCACACCGCCATAAGGCTCGCGCCAGAGTGGCTGCGGAGGTTCCTGTGAGCCCCACTAGATCGTCCGTGCCCTGAGTGTTATGATCCGGGCACGGACAATCAAACGGACGGACCCATGGCAGCCCCCAGACAGGTGCCCCGCGTCTCTCAGGTTCACATCGATGAAACCCGAGCCCGCATCAAGGCCCACAACCTCATCACACGCCTGCAGGACTACGCCCTCGGCGAGATCGTCAACATGGCGAACGAGGACGGGGAGATCAGGGCCATGGTCCGCACACAGGACGGCACCCTCAAGCAGGCCATGAACAAGGACCAAGTGGCCGCAGCCTGCAAGCTCCTGAGCTATGTGCTGCCCACCCTGCAGTCCGTCGAGGTAAACACACAGGAAACAAAGACTTATGTGCTGCGGGCACCCTCACCAGCATTGGATGCAGACACATGGCTGAGACAGTACGGCCCGAAGACCATAGAGGGGGAGACCCTGTCACCATCTGGGAAGCCCAACCCGGCCCCCAAACAGCCCTCCTGACCTGCCCACTGGACGAGATATGCTTCGGGGGTGCCCGAGGAGGCGGCAAGACGGACGGCGCACTGGGCGACTTCGCCAGCCACGCTGCCGAGCATGGGGAGAACGCCATCGCCCTGATGCTCCGTAGGCAGAGGACAGAGCTGGTCGAGACCATCGAGCGGTCGAAGCAGCTCTACACGCCCATCGGGGCCAAGTTCAACGACCAGAAGTCCATGTGGACCTTCCCAGACGGAGCCCGCCTCCGCTTCGCCTATCTGGAGCGCGACAGCGATGCCAATTCCTACCAAGGCCACGGCTACACCCGCCTCTATGTCGAGGAGGCCGGAAACTTCCCCAGCCCGACGCCTGTGATGAAGATGCTGGGCACCCTGCGCTCGGGCGCGGGCGTCAGGCCCAAGGCCATCCTGACCTGCAACCCCGGCGGACCCGGCCACCAGTGGGTGAAGGCCCGCTACATCAGCCCGGCCCCCATGGGCTACCAGCCGATCTATGACGAGTTCACCAACCCGTGGACCCACAAGAAGATCGTCCGTTCACGGATATTCATCCCCAGCTTCGTCACGGACAACAAGTTCCTCGGCGACGAGTATGTCGCCACCTTGCAGCAGACGGGCAACGACAACCTCGTCAAGGCTTGGCTGCTGGGCGACTGGAACATCGTGGAGGGGGCCTACTTCGACAAGTGGTCGCACCTCAACGTGGTCCGGCCCTTCTCGGTGCCGCGCGACTGGCTGCGCTTCAGGGCCGCAGACTGGGGCTACAGCGCGCCCTTCTCCATGGGCTGGTATGCCGTCGCTGGCGACGATGCGGCCGATTTTGGGCTGCAGCGCGGCTGCCTAGTGCGTTACCGCGAGTTCTATGCTATGAGGCCCGGACAGCCCAATGTCGGACTTCGTCTGACCACGGAGGAATTGGCTGAACGGGTCAAGGAGATGTCCAAGGATGAGCAATACGCCTATTCAGTCATTGACCCCGCAGCATTTGCCGAGAGTGGGGGTCCGTCTATCGCCGAACGCTTTGCTCGGGCTGGTGTTGAGTTCAAGCGTGGCGACAATCGAAGGCTGGGAGCGCGTGGCGCGATGGGCGGCTGGGATATGGTCCGCCAACGGATCAGTGGGGAGGACGACAAGCCCATGTTCGTGACCTTCTCCACCTGCACCGAATTGATCCGCACACTGCCGATCCTGCAGCATGACCCCGACCGTGCCGAAGACCTCGACACCAATCAGGAAGACCACGCCGCCGACGAGCTGCGCTACGCCTGCATGAGCCGCCCATGGGTGAAGAAGGGCAAGCCGCCCGAGCCCAAGCCCCGCACCATCCATGACCTGACGATGAACGAGGCATGGGAGAAGCTCCGTGACAACCCTGCCGAGAGAGGGCGCATCTGATGGCTGGACGCATTTCAGGGATCGGCGTGAAGCCGAAGGGGCCGCAGGTGCCGATGCCGGAGGCCGAGCCCGGCTACTTCCAGAACCTGCAGGAGGAGACGCGCCTCGCCGCCGACATGGCGAACGCTGGCAAGGTCTACAGCCAGATGCAGAAGGAGCTGAGAACCCATGGCCGCACCCTTGACGATCCACAGGGAGCGCGCCTGACGGCCTCCACGCAGGAGGGCCTCGGTCCTATCGCCAAGGCGCGCAAGGCCTCTGGTGACCTCGCTCCGGGCCAGCAGAAGGGCTCTGGCGACCGTCGCAGGATGGCGGCTGGCGTCTCCAAGGCCTCGAAGGTCCGGCAGAAGGTCTCCAGCGCCCTGCATGGGGCCATCGACCCGGTGAACAAGGCCATCGACTACTACGCAGGCCCGCACCTTGGCCCGGCTCTGGGGCGTGGTGCCGAGGCGGCGAACTATGTGGCTGGTGCTACGCCCGGCATCGGTGACGCGATGCAGCTCGGGCAGGCTGGAGCTGACTATGCCGACGCCATGGGCGCTGGCGACAACTGGGGAGCTGCTGGCGCTCTGGCTGCTGGCACCATCGGTGCGATGTTCGTGCCCATGGTCAAGGCTGGGCCGGGCATGACGCAGGCCGACGAACTGGCCTTGGCCGAGGCCGAGCGCATGTGGAACGAGGTGCCCGTTGACCAGCGCACCTTCACCTTCGCCCGCGACATCACCAAGAAGACGGGCCTGACCTATGTTCCGGGTACGGACGGTCGCTTCGTCAAGGAGGTCGCCGATCCGACGTGGAGGCCCGGCGTCAAGGAGCAGGTGATCGACAAGGGCGTCCCGTTTGTCGGTCGGTGGGATCAGGCCTTCGACGCGCCGGAGATGCTCCCCTACACCCCCGACGTGCCGGAGATGCCGACCTACCTGAAGTATGATCGCGACTACATCCAAGGAGCCTATTCGCCGAGGGCTGGCGGCGGCAGCGACATGCTGGCCGTGGGGCCGGAGTTCAGGCCGGGCGATAGCTGGGGCTCCGGCAGCCTGCTCGAAGCCGCAGGCCATGAGACCGGGCACGGCATCTTCGACCACGCTAGCCTTCCCGGCGGCGCGAGCCCCAAGGGCCTGCCGAAGTTCGTCAAGGATGCCCGCGTCTATGGCGACGACGAGATCGAGGCCTACCGGGCCTCCACAGGAGAGGCCTTCAGCCACGCCCTGATGAAGCGTTACGGCTGGACGCCGGAGCAGCGAGCAGCCACGCACCCATACGACAGTATGCCCCAGCCGCCCGAGGGCCTGCAGTGGTCGCGCCTCCTTGAGAAGAACCCCAACGGCCCCGGCTATGTCGCCAAGTTCGGCTGGTCCGATCCGCGCGTGCCCGGCGGCATGGATGTCAAGGACACAACCCTCTACGACACCATCCCGGCCAAGTCGCAGGTCCGCAAGATGGGTGAGCAGTGGAAGGACGCGAAGACGCCAGCTCCTCCCGAGATGCAGGGACCGCCGAAGCCGCCAGCCCGGCCATGGCGCGAGCAGCTCGGCATCGGTCAGAGCCAGTCAACTGATCAGCTCACGGACGAAATGTTCATGCCCCAGCGCGGCATGAAGGGTGAGCCAGACTTCTCGATGTTCGAGCTGGCGCAGAAGATGGAACGCGACGGCGCATCCCCGGAGGACATCTGGGCCGCGACCGCGAAGGGCGGGCAGCCGGGCATCTGGCGTGCGCCGGATGGTCGCTGGCGCTGGGAGATGGACGACAGCAAGGCCAAGATCACGCCCGCAGGCCGCACCTACGCCAGCGATCCGCGTGCCATGGAGAAGCTGCTGCCGCCACGCGCCATGCCGGAGATGTACGACCACCCCGGCCTCTACACTGCGGAGCCACGCGCCAAGGATGCCTACATGTCGCTCGCCAATGACGGCAGCGGCTCTGGGCAGTTCATGTCCGACATCGGGCCAGCGGGCTTTATCGAGGCCTACGGCTCGCCATTCGCTGGAGGCGTCGATCAGTATGGCCGCGCGGTGGGCGACAAGAACCTGCAGCGGGTTGTCGCGCATGAGAGCCAGCATCTGGTGGACACCGTCAACGGCCTGCCGACCGGAGCGATGCCGGGAGACGAGGCGATGCCGTTCATCCGGTCGGATGATGCGGGCATGGGCGGGACAGGTGTCGCCACGCCCTACCAAGTGTATCGTCGCAGCTCGGGCGAGAACCTCGCCAACCTGACCGACAAGCGCATGTACATGAACCCAGACACCCGCTCGGGCCAGTTCCCCGGCCACATGATGGACTACCCGGCGGACCTCCAGTGGGTGCGCGAACAGGACGGACGACTGTGGGTGCCGGACGGCAAGGGCGGCTCTCGCCAGCTCCGTGGCCCGCAGCCCGGCTGGAGTGGCAATGCAGAGGCCAGCGCAGAGGCTGGAGGGCTGGTGGACGAGATGGCCGCTACCCCTGTCAGGGGTGGAGCTGGAGGGCCTCCACGGGCTCGGCTGGGCAAGATCGGCGACAACGGCGGACCGAAGATGGAGCCGACCTTCCCGCAGTTTGCCAAGGAGTATCCGCCTGTCGGGCCGGGCACGCCTGCCATCGACAAGACCACGGGCAAGGCCTACCTCGAAAAGACCCTCACGCCGGAGGCAGTAGCCTTCGACAAGGTCCGCTCGAAGGTCGTGAAGGACGTGAAGAAGGGCAACTACGATCCCTACTTCGACCCCAAGAAGCGGCAGAAGGTCGATCCGGCCAACTACCCGCGATCCGGCCAGACGCTCGACAGCACCATGCCGAAGCAGGAGAAGACCATCGCCAAGTATGAGGCCATCGTCCGCAACCCGGAGGCCACCGCACGCCTGCAGGCTGCATACGACGAGGGCAACCAGTTCGAGGGTGCCGGGCAGTGGTACTACATGAAGCAGCTCGAAGACGAGTTCATCGCGGAGCTGGGCGAGGAAGAGGGCCGCAAGGGCTTCGAGCAGTGGGCTCGCACCATGGCGCAGACGACAGGCGGAGCTGACCCGACAGGCAACCTGCTCGCAGCTCACAACCTGCGCTACCAGCGCGCCAAGGGCGAGGAGGGCATCACCAAGTCGGTTGACATGCCCTACCCGGTCGGAGGCCGCTACATGAGCGGCAACATGGAGCTGGCGAACAAGGCTGGCGACAAGCCCTTCGTGCCCGGCATCAACCCGAAGCGTCACAACTTCGAGAGCAACTTCCTCGGCCACACCGATCCGACCATCGATGAGGTGATGATGCGCGGCTTCGATCCGAAGGGACCGCAGATGCCGGAGATGTACGGACCATACGAAGCGGCGGTGAACGATCTCGCTGCCGCCAACGGCGTGCCCGGCTCCGAGTTCCAAGACAAGGCGTGGGCGGGTCTCAAGCGTCAGGGCGAGAAAGCGCGCGGCAAGGAGCCCTACATCCCGATGCCGATGATCCAGATCGTCAACGATGCCATCGAGCGCACGGCGCGCCTCACAGGTCTCTCTCCGCGCGAGGTCGTGCGGCAGAACCTTGTGAGGGCCAAGGGGCCGATGTACGGCATCAGCGGTCTCGTCGCGGCTGACCAGATCAGGCGCATAATTCAGCAGGATGAAGAGGGCGGACAAAATGCCTATTAGCATGGCCGAGAGCAACGCACCCGCACAGAAGGCTGGCGAGGGCGAGCAGACCGACAAGATGCAGGACTACTGGAAGAAGGAGTTGGCTCGCGCCGAGAAGCACTTCGACACGTTCTGGAAGAAGGCCGACAAGCTCTACAAGCTGTTCGCGAAGCAGGGGCAGGAGAACGACAGCAAGCGCAAGTTCGCCATGCTGTGGGCCAACACCGAGGTGATGAAGCCCTCGATCTACGCCCGGCCTCCGATCCCGCAGGTGTCTCGCCGCTACCGCGACAAAGACCCGGTCGGTCGTCTCGCCGCCGAGATACTGGAGCGCGCGTCGGGCTTCGAGTTCGAGCGCATGAACCTCGACAGCGTGCTGCGTGCTGTGCGTGATGATCTGCTGCTGCCGGGGCGTGGTCAGGCATGGGTGCGCTATGAGGCCGAGATCGAGGGCGCAGAGGAAGAGCCCTACGACGGCGAGGAGCAGCTCGAAGCAGAGATGCAGGCAGAGCAGCCGCAGGTGCCGCAGGCCGAGCCGCAGGTGAAGGAACACAAGACCATCGTGGACTATGTCCACTATCGCCAGTTCCTGCACTCACCAGCTCGTCGCTGGGAAGAGGTGTCGTGGGTGGCGAAGGCCGTCTACATGACCGACGACGAGGGCAAGGCGCGCTTCAAGGACAAGTGGAAGGGCGTGCCGCTCGACAACAAGGCCGACAGCGAGGGCGGCAAGTCCGACAGCACGAAAGACCCGAAGCTGGAGAACAGCCAGAACGCGCAGGCGACCGTGTTCGAGATTTGGTGCAAGACCCACAAGAAGGTCTACTTCGTCGCCAAGGGCGCACCGCAGGTGCTGGAGACCATCGATCCCTACCTCGACTTCGAGGGCTTCTTCCCGTGCCCGAAGCCTGTCTATGCGACGGTCACCAACAACTCGCTGATCCCGACGCCGGACTACAAATATTACCAAGACCAAGCCGAGGAGATCGACCAGCTCACGGCGCGCATCGGCAAGCTGATCGACAGCCTCAAGCTCGTCGGCTTCTACCCGGCAGGTGCCGAGGGCGATGTCAGCGCCGCGATGGAGAAGGCACTTAGTCCGGGTACGGACAGTCAGATGATCCCCATCGCGAGCTGGGCAGCGTTTGGCGAGAAGGGTGGCGGCAACGCCATCGTGTGGCTGCCCATCCGTGAAGTCGTGGAGACGATCCGTTCATGCACCGAGGTCCGCAATCAGGCCATCCAAGATGTCTACCAGATCACAGGCATCAGCGACATCCTGCGCGGCTCGACCGACAGCAACGAGACCGCGACGGCTCAGTCGATCAAGGCCCAGTGGGGCAGCGTGCGCGTGCGCGACCGCCAGCAGGAGATGGTGCGCTTCGCCCGCGACCTGACGAGGATGGTGTGTGAGGTCATCAGCGAGAACTATGACCCGCAGTACCTCATCAGCATGACCAATATCGAGATGCCCACGGAGCCGCCTCCGCCTCCGCAGCAGCCTCCGATGCAGCCGCCGCAGCCGACAGGCGATCCGCAGCAGGACCAGATGGCCCAGCAGCAGATGCAGCAGGCCGCGCAGCAACAGCAGCAGGCCATGCAGGCCCACCAGCAGCAGGTGCAGGAGTATCAGGCGCAGATGAAGAAGGTGCAGGACGCCTTCGCCCTGCTCGCCAACGACGACATGCGCGGCTACCGGATCGAGATCGAGACGGACAGCACGATCCAGCCGGACGAGGATGCGGAGAAGCAGCGCCGCACCGAGTTCGTCACGGCAGTGGGCGGTCTCCTGCAGCAGGCCGTGCCGCTACTGGGCGCAGCGCCGGAGCTGGCACCTCTCGTCGGTGAGACCATCCTGTTCACCGCTCGCGGCTTCCGCGCCGGGCGGCAGCTCGAAGACGTGATCGAGCAGGCCTTCAAGGCCGTGCAGGATCGCCTGTCTCAGCCGCCGCCGCAGCAGGCCGACCCGAACGCAGCGATGCTGGAGGCCAAGCAGAAGCAGGCCCAGATCGACATCGAGCATACGACGGCCAAGAACCAGCTCGACCTGCAGCACAAGCAGGAGGCCCACCAGCTCGATCTGCAGATCAAGGGCGAGCAGGCCAACCATCAACTCCAGACCGCGCAGCAGACGAGCGAGCTGGGGCTCAACACGGGCAAGGCGAAGCTGCGCGACCAGATACTGGCGGAGGAGCAGGATGCCTTCCTCGGCCAGCCGGGAGAGCAGGTCAACGGAGTGGCGCAGGTGCTGCAGGGCACGCTGGGCCAGCTCATGGAGGCCATGACCAACTCCAACAATCAGGTGCTGCAGTCTAACCAGCAGCTCCTGACTGCCCTAACCGCTCCGAAGGTCATCACGGCCCCGGATGGTCGTCAGTACACTGCACAAACCGTCAACTAACTTAGGAATAAACCAATGGCTACTTATGTGAAGTACGAAAGCGCCATCGAGCAGATCGCCAACAAGATCATGGACGTGTTCGGCAATCAGGACACGTTCCGTGCGGCGATCCACACGGACGCTCCCACCGTGGCGACCGACACCGTTCTGGCCGACATCACCCAGATCGGTGCCTCGAACGGCTATCCCGGCACCAACAACATCACCTTCAACTCCTCGCGAACAGGCGCGACGATCACCGCTACGGCGGCGGACGTGACGTGGACCGCGACAGGCGGCAACCTCGGAGCATCCACCACCGGGCGCTACATCGCGATCTACGACGACACCCCGGCGGCTCCGCTCGATCCGCTGCTCTCCGACTACGACTACGGCTCGACCTTCACCGTGGCCGACACCGAAACGCTGCTGCTCGACTTCGGCGCAACCTTCTGGACGCTGGCCTGATGACCATGGAACCCAGCACCATGGCCGTCAGGACCAACCAGCCGCTCAACCTCGCGCATGAGCCGCTGGACAGCGAACACATCCTCGCCTGCAAGCGAGCGCCCTATGAACAGGTGCGTGACATCGTGGAGGGCGCGGGCAAGGGCAAGTGGATGGAGAGGTTCATCGCGGTCTCTCCGCTCGACTGCTGCAAAGACCCTGCGAACTACGACATCGAGGCGTGGTACTCGACGGCGAAGGAGCAGGCCATCGGCACGCCGGACCTTTACAAGTTCTACTGCCGCGTCTGCGAGGACCGCGTCGATCTCGGCCTTCAGGATGGCTGCTGCAAGGTGGCCTTCTGTGTCGGCGGCAGCCACCCGACCGATCCAACGAAGCAGGACAACCGTCCTATCTGGGAGATACGATAATGGCGACCCTGAACCTGACGATGACGATTGCGGATGAAGACGTGCCGCGCCTTGTTGCGGCAGCTCGCGCCGTGTTCGAGAACGACACCCTCACGCTGGAGCAGATCACCGAGATGCTGCGCCAGTACGGCATCAGCCAGATGACGCAGATGATTGCCAACTATGAGCGCAAGGTCGCCATCGCTGCGGCTGATAGCGCATCCTACGGCATCGAGGTGGTCTAATGGTTGACAACGTCACAACGCCCACCACGGGCACTGGCACCGCCACGCCTGTCATCGCGACCGATGACGTGTCCGGTGTCCACTACCAGCGCATGAAGATCACCGATGGCACTGCTGACAGCGCCGTCCACCTGAAGGTAGCTGCGGAGGACAGCGCCAGCGCAGATGGCGACACTGGCCTTGTGCCAATGGCCGTCCGCCGCGCAGCACCCGTCAACTCATCCGGCACAGATGGCGACTATGAGCCGCTGCAGATGAACAACGGCGCTCTCTGGGTGTCGCCCCTCGGCTTCCCCAAGACGATCAAGGTTGACATCACGCGCCCGGCTGACACGACCGCCTACGCGGCTGGCGATGCCATGTCTAACTCGACCACGGCACCGACCTCGGGCGGCTTCACGCTCACGGACGCTGCGCGCAAGTCGGGCGGCTCTGGCATCATCACGGATGTGTGTGTCGCATCATCGAACGATCCCGGCACACGCCTGAACGGCGAGATTTATTTCTGGGATCAGGCAGTCACCAACATCAACGACAACGCCGCCTTCACTGTGACCGACGCGGAAATCAAGAACTGCATCGGCGTGGTGCCGTTCTCGCTCTATGACGTGGGCGCTAACCACTACTCGCACATGACGGGCCTCAACATCCTCTACACCTGCGTCGGCACGGCGAACCTGCGCTTCCTGCTCCGCGTCCGAGCAGCCTACACCCCGGCCAACGCCGAGGTCATTTCGATCACCGTCAAAATGCTCCAGTTGGATTGATCGATGTACCACCCAGCACATAGGCTACTGCTGCGACCGCAGTACCCCGTCGTGAAGGTGAGCGATGTCCGTGATGATGTCGCTGACAGCACCGCCTACACGTTCACCAACGTGAACCTGCCAGCTCTCGGCACGGCCATGAGTACCGCGCAGAGCCTCGGCGTGAACCAGCTCACGCGGTCGCCGTCGAATAGGGCCATCGTGGTTGTCTGCCATAGCGAGGCTGCTGCGGTCACTTGGACGGTGTCGAGCTGCTCTATCGGCGGCGTGAACGGCAACAAGCTCGTTGATCGCGGCGGCGGCACCCTCGCTATCAACACGGCCCTGTTCATCTGGCCTGCCAACGTGTTGCAGGGCATCGCCAACACCAACGTGGTCGTGACGCACTCCAAGGCCGTGACCTCCTGCGCCATCGGCGTCCTGTCGATGGAGAACATGAGGCACGTCTCCACGACGGCGCTGTCTTCGACGTTTTCCGACAGCAGCGTCTCCGGGTTCTCCCACCAAGGGTCTGGATCATGCACCCTCGCAAATGCGAACACCGGATGGACGATGATCGCGGGCTCCACCAACGACACGGGCGGCGGGCTTGAGGATTGCACTTGGGAGGCGAGACAGGGCTCCAGCACGAACATCTCCGGGGCAAATCAGGCGACCCATCTCTACACGGGATCGAACGCTGAGATGTCTTTCTCGGCCTGCTACCTCGTCAATCCCTGCTACAGCGCCAATCTGGTGGCCTGCGGTTACGGGGTGGATTGGAGCGGAGCTGGTCTTCACGAAGCTGCGGCCTTCGCCATTTACTGAGGGGTAGAACATGTCACTGCTTCTGCTCTTCGAGGGCACTGCCACAGGCGGGAGCGGCATCACGCTTCCCGCCGATGCTGGCAGCTATGCGCTCACGGGCGTTGCGGCTGGCGTCAAGCGCGGGCGCATCGTTGCAGCAGCTCCTGCGAGCTACGCCCTCACGGGAGCCGTGGCTGGCACCCGGCGCGGTCGGAAGGTAGCGGCAGGAACAGCGTCCTACGCCCTCACGGGCGTTGCTGCGGGCGTCAAGCATGGATGGAAGGTCGCAGCAGCTCCGGCCAGCTACGCCCTCACTGGCGCTGCCGCTGGCGTCCGCGTCGGTCGCATCGTCGCCGCAGGCACCGCCTCCTACACCCTGACGGGTGCCGCTGCCGGGCTGGTGACAGGCCGCATCGTCGGAGCAGGAACAGCATCCTATGCCCTCACGGGCGCGGATGCGACGATCACCCTCTTTGCCAACAAGGTCGTTGCCGCCGATCCGGGCTCCTATGTCCTGACGGGTGCCGCTGCTGGTGTCCGCGTCGGTCGCAAGGTCGCAGCAGCTCCGGGCTCCTATGCTCTGACTGGCGCAGCGGCTGGTGTCCGCCATGGATGGAAGGTCGCCGCCGCGCCCGCCAGCTACGCCTTCACCGGGTCCGTGGCTGGCATCAAGCGCGGGCGGAAGGTGGCTGCTGGCACCAGCTCCTACGCCCTGACGGGTGCAGCCGCCGCGCTGAAGATCGGTCGCAAGGTCGCCGCCGGGACGGCCTCCTACCTCCTGACCGGGTCCGACGCCACGCCGACCGTCTTCACCAACAAGCTGATTGCCGCCGGGCCGGGCAGCTACCTGCTGACAGGCGCGGCCGCCGCCGTCCGCCATGGCTGGATCGCGTCCGCAGCTCCGGGCGTCTACACCTTCCTCGGTGCCGACGCTGGCATCGTCTACACCCCCGTCGTGCCCTCCGTGCCCGGCTCCGCGCCCTATGGCGTGGGCGGCTCCGTCCACCGACAGGGTGATACCCGCTGGGATGGCCTGCGCGAAGCGAGGGAAGAGGCTAGACGGCTCTTCGACAAGGTGCCCGCTACTACCCCCGCCCGGCGCAAGGAAGCCGCTGTACGGGCTTCTGAGGCGGTTGCGAAAGTTGCCAAAAAGATCACCGCGCCAAGTCTCACCTATTCGGGTTTTGATGAGACTGGCCTCCTCGACGACCTGCTCCAGCTTCAGGCCTACCTGCAGGGGCTGGCCGATCAGGAGCGGATCAGGGCAGCCGAGGCCCGGCAGGCAGCCGAGATGTGGGCGATGATCGAGCGCGAGATGATTGCCGAAGCCGCCCGAGAGGAGGAGCTGATGATCGTCTTGGCTCTGGCCCTATGATCAGTGTACGGAGGAGTTTATGACCCAGCGTTTCTGCAAAGTGTGCCGAGGATGGCACGACCTCGATCTGCCGTGGCCCGACAACTGTCGGCCAGAGGCGAACATGGCCCGCAGCGATCTGCCCACACCGAGGGTGATCAGCGACAGGCTCGATGATGTCTGGAACCCGGTGAACGGCAAGAAGTACGACAGCAAGTCTGCCTACTACGCCGCCGTCAAGGATGCCGGGTACACCATCGCCGGAAACGACAGCTCGATCACCAAAGCACATGAGCGCGCTGTCGAGACGACTGCTCCTGCGGGCCTGAAGGACGACCTGAAGGCCGCGTGGGAACAGCACACATAGGAGGGCTATCAATGGCACCTGAACTTGAAGGCGAAGACGACGGCGAACTGGACCTGCGGGCACAGCTCGACGCCGCGTTCGAGGGAGATGATCAGTCTACGGACGATCAGGCACCAGTTACCGAGCCCCAGCTTGACGAGAATGGAAACGAGCAGCCCCGCGACGAGCAGGGCCGCTGGACGAGGGCGCAGCAGGAACACTACGAAGAGCAGCAGCGCCAGCAGCAGGAGCAGCAGCAGACACAGGAGCAGGAGCTGCGGCTCGCGCCTCCTCCCGGCTGGGCACCTGCAGCGAAGGCAGCCTACGCCAGCCTGCCGCCGGAGGTGCAGACCGCTGTCGCCCAGCGCGAGGCCGAGATCAACAACGGCTTCCGCAAGCTGCAGGAGTACAAGGGGCTCGATGAGTATGCGGAGATGGCGCGCGAAAGCGGCACCACTCTCCGTGAAGCCCTCGACCGCTACAAGGCCGCAGAGGACAACCTCGATCGCGACTTTGCAGGCGGCATCGCGCAGCTCTGCCAGATGTATCAGGTCCACCCTGTGCAGCTCGCGCAGACCTTCCTCCGCGCCTTCGGCGGTCAGCAGCCACAGGGGATGCCGCAGGGCGCTCCGCAGGGCGACTTGATCGCAAGGCGATTAGCTGGTATGGAGGAAACCGTCCGTACACTGATTTCCGAGCGTGAACGGGGCGAACAGGAGGCTATCAACCAGTCTCTCGAAGCCTTTGCATCGGAGAACATGTACTTCGAGGATGTCCGGCAGGACATGGCGCTCCTTATCAGAGAGGGCCGCGCCAATAGTCTGGAACAGGCTTATTCGATGGCCTGCCGTATGCATCCCGAAATCGGCGACTTGCTGATCAAAGAGCAGGCCGCTCCACAGATTGCCAGACAGCGCGTCGATCAAGCCCGGCGAGCCTCTAGCGGTCTGAGAACCGGAGCCCCTGCTGGATCACCATCCGGCAACTCCTCAAGCAACAGCCTGCGCGATGCACTCGCAGATGCGTGGAATGACGCGCAGGGAATTTAAGGAGACACTGAGATGCCTTCGCCGAACCTTAGCGAAATCATCACCTCAACTCTCCGCAACCGGACGGGCAAACTTGCTGACAACGTCACCAAGAACAATGCCCTGCTGTATCGCCTGAAGCAGCGTGGGCGCACCAAGCCCGCGTCTGGCGGTCGGACGCTCGTTCAAGAGCTGTCCTATCAGGAGAACAGCACGTTCATGTGGTACTCTGGCTATGATCCTCTGGACATCGCCGCCACGGACGTGATATCGGCTGCGGAGTTCGACTGGAAGCAGGCTGCGGTCGCTGTCACCATCAGCGGCCTCGAACAGCTCCAGAACGCAGGCAAGGAGAAAATCCTCGACCTGCTCGAAAGCCGCATCGATGTGGCTGAGAAGACCATGCAGAACCAGATCAGCTCCGCCTGCTACGGCGACGGCACTGGCAATGGTGGCAAGCAGATCGGCGGGCTTCAGCTCCTTGTGGCTGACGCTCCCGGCTCCGGCACTGTGGGCGGCATCAACCGCCTGACGTGGTCCTTCTGGCGCAACATCGCACGCGACAGCTCTGTCGCTGGCGTGACGCTGACGAAGGACACGATCCAGTCGGAGATGGGCATCATGTACACGCAGCTCGTGCGTGGCACGGATCGCCCCGATCTGATCATCACGGACAACAACAACTGGCTGCTGTACCTCGCCTCGTTGCAGGCGATCCAGCGCATCACCAACGACAACCTTGGTCAGGCTGGCTTCACCAACCTGAAGTACATGGATGCCGATGTGGTGCTGGACGGCGGCGTCGGCAACGGTTGCCCCGTGGACCACATGTACTTCCTGAACAGCGACTACATCCACTATCGCCCTCACAGCGATAGGAATATGGTCGTTATGGGCGGCGAGCGCATGAACACCAACCAAGACGCTGTCGTGAAGCTGATCGGCTGGGCGGGCAATATGACCGCTTCCAACTGCTCGCTTCAGGGCGTGCTTCAGAAGTAAGGGAGGGCACAGATATGCCTTATCGCGTTCGCGACGAATATATCGGCGCTCCGGTGATCACCGACACGGACACGGTTGCAAAGGTGCCACTCGGCACTCGTCTGCACGCCTACGATCCGGTGTACGGCGACGGCGAGTTCATCTACCTTCTGGGCGCTGCCTCGACGGTGGTGGGTTCGTGGGTCACCTTCCAGTCGGACAACAACGGCACCGCGCTTCTGGCAGCCAATGCCATCGGCCCGGTCGCGGTTGCGATGTCCGCCAACGTGGCAAACCAGTACGGCTGGTATCAGATTTACGGCAAGGCCGTGGGTCTGGCTCTCGCGGGTTATGTTGACAACGCTCTCGTCTATGCGACCGCCACGGCGGGCAGCGTGGATGATGCAGTGGTTGCTGGCGACCGCGTCAAGGGCGCTCTCGGCGCATCCGCAGTGGGCACGCCCGCTGCTGGTCAGGCCGAGTTCGAAATCCAGTATCCGCTGATGGATGACGGCTCGGCTGCCTAAGCCGAGTTCACGACAACAGGGGCGGGGAGCAATCTCCGCCTCTTCTACCTTCGCCCCAGCAACTAGGAAAAAACATCATGTTCGATCCGACCGACGACCAGTTCTTCATGCCATCGCCGCAGAACACGGGACGCGGCCCCCGACCGATCCTCCGCTTCTACATCGAGCCCGTCGAGCAGACCGCTCTCTCCGCACAGGAGGGCCGTCCGGTCTACAAGGACGTGGACATGGTCGGCATCACCAACCCCGGCTCGCGCGACGAGCATGTGGTGAACGCCGAGAAGAAGGCCAAGACCGATGAATACATCGCTTGGGCCTACAAGAAGTGGAAGGCCACGCAGGAGCAGGTGGTCGATGGCACGCCCGTCGAGACCGTGCCCTTCCTCGGCAAGGCCGTGGTGCTGGAGCTGAAGGCCATCAACATCCACACGCTGGAGCAGCTCGCGCTCGCGCCGGAGCCCGCCCTGCAGCGCATGATGGGCCTCCGCGACCTGAAGAAGAAGGCAGAGGCCTACATGGCCGCAGCCAAGGACAGCGCCGTCGTCACCAAGATGCAGCATGAGCTGTCGCAGCGTGACCATGAGATCGCCGCACTGAAGGCCTCGATGGCTCAGATGTCGGCCCGCTTCGATGAGATGCAGAAGGAGCAGGCCAATGGCTGACATCTCCCTCCAGCCTGTCTACGGCCCGCGCTTCTTCCGAGCCTCCGTCAACGACGGAGACAGCTACGACTTCTTCGAGCATCGCGTGGACAGCCGGACAGGCGTCGGCCCGCGCATCGCGACGAAGCAGGACAAGCAGAACCACGCATCGCTCTGGGCCAAGTATCAGGCGGCTCTCACCGAGGAGCTGAACGCTGGCCTCGTCGGCAACGCTCCGGCGAAGGTCGTGACGCCGCCTCCGAAGAAGAAGGGCAAGTGACATGACCTCACAGAAGAACATGCTGCAGATTATTCAGGACGCCTGCACCGATGTCGGCCAGCCGCGCCCATCCATCGTCGTCTCGGCCACGGAGGAGACGCCGCGCAGAATGCTCCGTCTACTGAATAAAGCTGGCACCCAGCTCATGCGCGAGTTTGAGTGGCC
>CAIMLX010000249.1 GCA_903842455.1 uncultured Hyphomicrobiales bacterium
GCCATGGGCGCGGTCGAACTTGTTGGGAAAACCGGTGTAGAACGCCAGGTAGTACTTGGAGTTCGGGTTCATCAGGCCTGGCGTGATGGTGTAAAAACCCTCGGGCGACTGCCGGTCGCCTTCCCTGACCTTGGGGCCGAGATCGCCGGAATAGGCGCAGATCTCGTAGGTCTTCAGCAGCTTGTAGCCACCGCTGGTCTGCTTCCAGACTTCGAGTTCGCTCGATTGCTTGAAGATGCGGACGACCATGGGCGCGCCCGGCGTCGACCCGATCGAGGCGATCTTGCTCACCAGCGCCGAAGGCAGCGGCTTGATCGCCTTGGTGTTGGGCGGCGCAAGACCGCCGCACGCAGCCAGCGTGACCGCGACGATCATCGCCGCGAATGCATAGAGAATGGAGCGGAGCATCCTGCTCAAAGTCGCCAACCCGAATATGTACTGTCCATCCCCACCGGGTACGGCGGGAGGGTTACCGGAGGGTAACCGCGCTTGGTTACTCAAACCCTTCGCCCGGGCCCGTGCGCCCGCCCCGGCGATGGCTCAAGCCAGATTCGTGCCCATGGCGAGGAACTTGTCCCGCCGGTGTTCCCTGATTTCCAGCCGTCCCTTGCCACTGAAATCGCCAAGGAACTGGGTGATGGCGCGCGCCGTCGCGTTCATCACCTCTGTGTGATGCCGATGCGCGCCGCCTGCCGGCTCCGCGATGATGCCGTCGATGATGCCGAGGTTCGTCAGGTCGGTGGCGGTGATCTTCATGTTGTTGGCCGCGTCCTGCGCCTTGGCGGCGTCGCGCCACAGGATCGAGGCCCCGGCCTCCGGCGAGATCACCGAATAAATGGCATTCTCGAGCATCAGCACGCGATTGGCGGTGGCGATGGCAATCGCGCCGCCCGAACCGCCCTCGCCGATGATGATGGCGATGTTGGCGATGCCCAATTCGAGGCTGCGCTCAGTCGAGCGGGCGATGGCTTCTGCCTGCCCGCGCTCCTCGGCACCGATGCCCGGATAGGCGCCGGCGGTATCGACGAAGGAAATCATCGGGATGTCGAAGCGGTCGGCCATGTCCATGATCCGGACGGCCTTGCGATAGCCTTCGGGCCGCGCCATGCCGAAATTGTGCTTGAGCCGGGTCTCGGTATTCGAGCCCTTTTCCTGCCCCAGAATGGCGACCGGCTGGCCGTTGAACCGGCCGAAGCCGGCCTGCAGCGCCGGGTCCTCGGCAAACTTGCGGTCACCGGCCAGCGGCGTCCACTCGGTGATCAGCGTCTTGATGTAATCGGAAAAGTGCGGGCGCTGCGGATGGCGAGCCACCTGCGTCTTCTGCCACGGCGTCAACCGGCGGTAGATATCGACCAGCGCCTCGTCGGCGCGGGCGCTCAGCCGCGACACTTCCTCGTCGATCGACACGGCATGGTCGGCGGCCGCCATGGCCTTGAGTTCCGCGATCTTGCCTTCAAGATCGGCGACCGGCTTTTCGAAATCGAGGTACGACTGCATCCAACCCGCCAAATGGCCCATGAGGGCCGCCGACGTGGCGTCCCAAAGTGGCCGGAAAGTGGCGGTGGCCGCTGCCCAAGTCAAGTGAAGCCCGGAAATCCACGCTTGCGGGCCCAAACTGCCGATCGTCGCGGCCGCCACAAAGGGGTTAACCAATACATGACGTTTCCATGACAACCCTAGTCGTCACGCCAAGCCGTTGCTGGCCCTGTCGATTTCCGGATCCTGAGTAATGTCGCTGAATACCCTGGTGGAGATGAGTTGTCCCCACTGTCAGAAGCGGTTCGTGGAGAATGCCCGGCTGGTTCGTCCCGGCGGCAAGGCCTGGTGCCCGGAATGCGAACAGCTGTTTGCTCTCGATGAGACGAACGAGGCGATGCGGCAAGTGCTGAGCGCGGCCAAGGCGGCGCGGCGCCGTCGCAAGGACCGCCTCGCCGACCTGAAGTTGCGCTGGGCCGACCCGCCGCAGGCCGCTACCCCCGCCGATACCCCCCGCACGCTGACCGACGTGCTGGCGGTGCTCGATGCGCTGCTGCAGCGCCTCGACGACGAGAACAAGGCGGCCTGAACCGCTTCAGGTCTCTGCCAGCGGGTGGTGACTTTCGACCAGCGTCCGAAGCTTCTCGTCGAGCACGTGGGTGTAGATCTGCGTGGTCGAGATGTCCGAGTGCCCGAGCAGCGTCTGCACCACGCGCAGGTCCGCGCCGCCGGCGAGCAGGTGGCTGGCAAAGGCATGGCGCAGCACGTGGGGCGAGATGCGCGCCGCACCGATACCCGCCCGGGCGGCCAGACCCTTGAGGTCGCGGGCAAACACCTGCCGGCTGAGATAGCCGGTCTCGCCACCCGCCGGGAACAACCACGGGCTGCCCGGCTCCAGCGTGGCCAGATACGCCTTCACCGCGTCGCGGGCGCGGTCGGTGAGCGGCACGATACGCTCCTTGGCGCCCTTGCCGCGGATGGTGAGGAAACTCGCATCCCGCATCACCTGCGCCCGCTTCAGCGACACCAGTTCGGTGACGCGCATGCCGGTGGCGTAGACCAGTTCGAGCAGCACATAGAGCCGGTGCGACATGGCCCGCTGCGGCTCCGTGGCACCTTCGAGTTCCACCTCCGATTCGGCCAGCTGCAGCAGCCGGTCGATTTCGGCGATCGACAGCACCTTGGGCAGCGCACGGCGGGCCTTCGGCGAGGCGATTATCCGGGTGGGATCGTCGCTGCGGATGCCATCGGCGGCGAGGAACTTGTGGAACTGGCGCAGTGCGGAGAGTTTTCGCGCACTCGAACTGGCGGCGATACCGTTGGCATCGAGCTCGGCCAGATACTGCGTCACCTGCTCGCGGCCCGCCTCGGTGACGCTCACGCCCTTGCGACCGAGAAACGCGCAATAGTCGCCAAGGTCGTGGCGGTAGGCTTCGATGGTGTTTCGCGCCGCGCCCCGCTCGGCGCTCATCATTTCGAGGAAGGCGCCGACCAGATGGCCGCCGCTCATTCGACCCCCTGCTCCACCGTGACCACGTCGCCCTCATCCCCGCCAACAGCGGCCGGAGGAACGGGCGTTTCGACCGCAGGAGTCTCGACCGCCGGCGCTTCAACCGGCGCGACGGGGCGAGACGTGTCGATCTCGCGCCGCACCAGCGGATCGTTGGTGGCGCTCGGCACCAGTTCGCGGGCAGGGATGCGAAGGGTCACCTGCTTGTCACGCGGCGTCACCGTCGCGACGAGCGCGAACATCGCGCCGAAGGCGATTCCAGCCAGTACCAGGAGGACAACGATCAGGCGTATCAGGGTCGGCATCGGACAGTCCGCTTCTGGAGCGTGGGGAGGAATGTCCCCTGTTTCGGCAGGTCGATCAAGGATGCATAAACTAGCAGCCATTGACTTTATGCCGCCCTAACGGTTCAAACCGCGAAGCGGAGGACGTAAGCGGCATGTCACGCGACAGCGCCAGACGTGGCGCCACTGGGGACCATAAGCGCGAAATGCTGCAACAGCTTGTCGGCGATCGCCCGATCGTGCTCATCGGCATGATGGGCGCCGGAAAAACCACCGTCGGGCGCCGGCTCGCCGCGCGCCTCGGCCGCCATTTCGTCGACAGCGACGAAGAGGTGGAAAAGGCCGCCGGCATGTCGATCGAGGACATTTTCGCCGCCCATGGCGAGGCTGACTTCCGGGCCGGCGAGGTCAAGGTGATCGCCCGGCTGCTGAAGGAAAGCGGCATCGTGCTCGGCACGGGCGGCGGCGCCTTCATGAACGCCGAGACCCGCACGCTCATCAAGCAATCGGCCGTATCGGTGTGGATCAAGGCCGATTTCGAGCTCCTGTTCCAGCGCGTCTCCCGCCGCTCCAACCGCCCGCTGCTCAAGACCGCCAATCCGCGCGAGACGCTGCAGAAGCTGATCGACGCGCGCTATCCCACCTATGCAGAGGCCGATATCACCATCACCTCGCGGGACGTGCCGCAGGACCAGGTGGCGAGCGAGGTGATCGACGCCATCGTCGCGCATTTCGGCCCCACCACCACGACGACCGCGGAGTTACAGCCTTGAGCAACCCGATCATCGTGCACGTCCCGCTGCCGGGCCGCGAGTATGACATCGTCATCGGCCGGCACCTGCTGGAGGACGCGGGCGAGCGGCTGCAGGCCATGTTCCCCGGTCGCCGCTTCGGCATCGTCACCGACACCGAAGTGGCGCGCACCCACCTGTCGCGGCTGACCGCTTCGCTCGATGCGGTCGGCATCGGCTACGCCACCATCGTGCTGCCCGATGGCGAGCCGACCAAGAAGATGGTCCACCTCGAAACCGCCGTCGAAGGGCTGCTGGAGGCCCGCCTCGAACGCAAGGACCTGGTGATCGCGCTGGGCGGCGGCGTCATCGGCGATCTCGCCGGTTTTGCCGCCGCCATCACCCGGCGCGGCATGGATTTCGTCCAGATGCCGACCAGCCTGCTGGCGCAGGTCGATAGTTCGGTCGGTGGCAAGACCGGCATCAACTCGCCGCACGGCAAGAACCTGATCGGCGCCTTCCATCAGCCAAGGCTGGTGCTCGCCGACCTCGACGCGCTCGATACCCTGCCGCCGCGCGAGTTCTCCGCCGGCTATGCCGAGGTGGTGAAATACGGGCTGATCGACGACGAGGCCTATTTCCACTGGCTCGAAGCCAACCGTCGCGAGATCTTCGACGGCGGCCCGGCCCGCGCCGAAGCCATCGCCCGCGCTTGCCGGGCCAAGACCCGCTTCGTGCTCGAGGACGAGTACGAGACCGGCGTCCGCGCCCTGCTCAACCTCGGCCACACCTTCGGCCACGCGCTCGAGGCCGCCACCGGCTTTTCATCGCGCCTGCTGCATGGCGAGGGCGTCTCGATCGGCATGGTGCTGGCGCACGGCTTTTCGGCCAGGCTTGGCCTGTCGCCGAGCCAGGACACCAGCCGGGTGAAGCACCACCTCGAGGCCGCCGGCCTGCCGACGACGCTGGAGGAAATCCCCGGCGACCTGCCGGGAACCGATTTCCTGATGAACGCCATCGCCCAGGACAAGAAGGTGGTGCGCGGCGCCCTCACCTTCATCCTGACCCGCGGCATCGGTCAGTCGTTCATCGAAAAGAACGTCGACCCTGCCGCCGTGCGCGCGTTCCTCGACGAGGCGGCCGCTACGGGCTGACCGAGATCACCACGCGGCGATTGACCGAGTACTCGGCGCCGAACTGCTCGGTGGCACCGCCGCCGCTGGCGCTCGCCTTTTCGAAGCTGAGCCCGGCCTGCTTGAGGTAGCCCAGCACGTTCTGCGCCCGCTCGATGGCAAACAGCGCGTTGGTGGCATGGTCGCCCTGCATGGACGAGTAACCGGTGACCACCACCTTGCACTTCTGCGGCCCGATATCCTCGATGATCTGCTTGAGCCGGGCTTCGAGCCGCGGCGTCAGGTCGTTCGAGTTCTCGTTGAAGCCGATGACGTTGTAGAGCTCGTCGCGGTTGCAGGCGGGAACATCGGCACCTTGCGGGGCTTCCTCTGCCGGTCCGACGGCCGCAACCTCGACCGGCGCTACCGGCTCGACCGATGCCTCCGGCACGGTCAGTTCGGCGACAGCGACCGGCGGCTTCACCGGCGCGGGTTCTGGCGTTTCCGGCGCTTCGGGCGCCAGCCGCGCCTGCGCCAGTGCCACCTCGGGTGCCGGCCAGCCGCCGGCGGGAGCGCGGGAGACACCCTCCATGTTGCCATCACGCAGCAGCAGGAACTCGCCGACCAGTTCGTTCTGCTGGTCTGCCGCAGTGCCGCGCGTCTCGAGCCCCGACACAGTGACGGCGCGGCCGTTGAGGGTCACGGCGGCAAGGAAGAGGTTGCGGTCGCGGTTGGAGCCGTCCCCGCCATAGGCTTCGTTGAGGAGCCGCACCCGCACCTCGCCACCGGGCTTGAACAGCTCCGCCGGGATATCGAAGTCGAAGCTCTGCACATACGGCGTCTTGTCGGCGGCATCGGCGAACCGGCCGGTGGAAACTGTGTCGATGGCGTCGCTGACGATGCCCTCGCCGAGGGGCTTGCCGTCGAAGCTCACCTCGAACCGCGGCGGCCCGTCATACGCCTCGCCCCCGACGATCAACTGCAGCCGGCTCGATGCGGCCAGCGCTGCCGTCGAAACGGCGCACAACACGATGGCGGCAAGTGCCGCCGACCTGACAATAAACATGGTGCCCTCCCTGTCTGTCTGGGACGGCAATTGCTAGGCATCGGATAAGGCAATAGTTCGGGGAAAATGCGGCAGCAGGACCAACTTGCGGCCAAACAGAGACCAAGCAGCGCCGCAAGCGCGGCTGGCGATCGGGTTGATTCAGCCAATCAGCATGTTACCAGCACAGGACAATTCTCGAGGATCACGCAACGTGAACATGGCCCAGGAACAATTTCGTTTGGGCATGACCTATCTGAACGCCAGCCGGGTAGCGCCAGCTCTTTCCGCGTTTCAGAATGCGGCTCGCCTTGCCCCACGCGCCGCGCCGGCCCACCACATGTCAGGCATAGCGCTGCAGCGCCTTGGCCGCCTGGCCGAAGCGGACGCCGCCATCAGCCGGGCGATCGCACTAGCCCCTCGCGAGCCGGATTTTCTCGCCAACCGCTCGCTGGTGCGCAGCGGACTGGAGCGCTTCGACCTCGCGATCGCCGACGCGAAAGCTGCTCTGGGGATCGCGCCTGAACACGTGGGCGCCCGCTGCAATCTCGGTTTGGCTGAGATCGCCAAGAAAGACTACGTGGCGGCTACTTGGACGTTCTTGCGACTGCTCGAGACCGCTCCTGAATTCGCGAGCGGCAGGGAGAATCTGCTCCTCGCGCTTCGCAACATCGATGACCCGACCCAGGCGCTGGAGGCTGCGGAGGCGTTCGTTTCGGTGGCACCGAGTGATGGAACAGCCTGGACGGAGCTGGGTGAGGCGCACCATGCTCTGGGTAACCAGCAGGATGCAGTGGCGGCGTTTCGCAACGCAACCAGACTGATGCCCGACGACCTCGACGCACACTCGCTCCTGCTGTTCGCAATGAACGCCATCAGCGACCTGGACAGCGCGGTTACCGGCTCGGCCCTGACGGCGTTTGGCGATGCCATTCGCCGTGCGGCTGTCCCCCGCGCCAAGTCGAGAGACGTCCGCGTGGCCGACAAGCAACTTCGCCTGGGCTTCGTATCTGGTGATCTTCGCGAACACTCGGTATCCCACTTCCTGCTGACGGCCCTGCCAGCACTCCGCGCGCGGGGGTTCGAGCTCGTCGCCTACCAGCCAAGGCCGAAGATCGGCGCCGTGACGGAGCGGCTGCGCCCGATGTTCGACGCCTGGCACGATATCAGTGAGGTATCGGACGAAGCGGCAGCCGATCTGATCGAATCGGACGCCATCGACATCCTGTTCGATCTGGCCGGACATACGGCCGGCCGGAGGCAGCGTCTGTTTGGTCTCAAGCCTGCGCCCGTCAGCATTGCGTGGCTGGGCTACTCAGCGAGTACCGGCAACCCCTCCATCGACTACATTCTCTGCAACCACAGGGTGCTGCCGCCGGCAGCGGAAGGCGCGTTCACCGAACGGCCACTCCGCATGGCCGGAAGTTACCTGTGTTTTTCACCGATGGGGGCTGAACTGGCCGCCTTGGAGAACACCGAGCGAATGATGTTCGGCAGCTTCAACACGCTCAACAAGCTCAGTGATCGAACAGTGGCTCTGTGGAGCCGTATCCTGCAAGCCGTTCCCGACAGCGGGCTGACATTGAAGGCCAGGGCGTTCAGCGGAGATGAAGCCAGGTCATCCACGGCCGGGCGCTTTGCCAGACATGGGATATCACCGGATCGCCTGACCATGATCGAGCGCTCTCCTGATCGATCATCCCATCTGGCACTCTACAGCCGATTGGGGATGGCACTCGATCCGTGGCCCTATTCCGGCACAACAACAACCATGGAGGCGTTATCCATGGGGGTCCCGGTGCTGACCTTGAACGAAGGGCCATTCATCAGCCGCGTCAGTGCCAGTTTGCTCGAGCAGGCCGGCCTTAGCGAGTGGATCGCCGCCAACGAGGACGAGTACGTCGCAAAGGCGATTGCAGCAGCGAACCCGGAAAAACTCGCACAGCATCGATCGAGCATCAGGAATAGCGTTATCCAATCCCGGCTCTACGACGCCGCCGCATTTGCCGCCGATTTTGATGCAACTGTGCGTCAAGCGTGGCGCCGCTGGTGCACTGGTGCTGGCGAGCCCGGTTCGTAGGAGAAGGCTGGTGTCAACCGGCCGGTGCGGCGGTCTTCACCACTTCGATGGCCAGGGCGTGCACGCCGGACTTCAGTTCGGTGTCGAGAGTTTCCATCACCGCGCGGTGCTGGGCGACGCGGCCGAGGCTGTCGAGCTGGGGGGAGGTGATGCGGACGCGGAAATGCGTCTCGCCACCGGGTCTCGAACCGGCGTGACCCCTATGTTTCTCGCTCTCGTCGAGCACTTCAAGATGGCTTGGCGTGAATTTGACCGAAAGTTTTTTCTCGATGGTGTCGCGAACTGACATATGTCTACCGGTTCTGTCTGGAGCGTTTTCAGCAAAAGTTTCGACGGTTTGCGGTTCGAGAACGCGACCGTCCAACCTGGCGTCGGAACAGGCTTGTAACTAGGATTGATGAAGCTGGATTCCAAGTACTTTGACCGCATCCGGATCCGCTCGCGGACCCCGGAGCCAGAGCCGCAGGCCCAGATCCGGGGCTGCGATTGGGAGGGCTGTACCCTGCCCGGAGAGTATCGCGCGCCCAAGGGAAACCGGGCGGTGGGCGAGTATCACCACTTCTGCCTGGAGCATGTCCGGCACTACAACCACGTGTTCAACTTCTTCGCCGGCATGAAGCCCGACGAGATGGAAGCGCAGCTGCGCCGCGAGCGCGAGACCGACGGCCGCCCCAGCTGGGGGATCGGCGGCAAGGCCGGCCCGAAGACGACCGCTCCGCGCATGCCGCGTGGCGCTGCGCCAAATCCCGGAGCGGCCCAGCGGCCGATCCACGATCCGTTCGGCGTGTTCGCCCGCTATGCCCGGCACCAGAAGCGCGCCCCGACCGAGGAGCGGGCGAAGCCGCTGAACGAGCTCGATCGCCGCTCGTTCGAAACGCTCGGCTTTTCGGCCTACGCCAAGTCCGACGACATCAAGAAGGCCTACAAGGCGCTGGTGAAGATCCACCACCCGGATGCCAATGGCGGCGACAAGAGCTCCGAGGATCGCCTGCGCGCCATCATCGCGGCCTACGCGCACCTCAAGACCAAGGGCTTCGTGGCGAAGTAGGCCGATGAAACTTGCTCATGGGGGCATTCGCGCCCGTGATCGGGCCGGCGAAACAGGCCGCCGGCGCAGGCTTTCCGCCTTGTCACAATACCCTCATCCCGGCGACACTGAGCCATCATGCGCCCTACCGCCGCGCGCCTGATGCTGCTATAGAGCGCCGCAAACAAGACGGCAGCCGTCTTGACCTATTTCCGCGACAAGAGCCTCAGATGCCCGATTTCACCAATCTGCCGAACAAGGAATTTTCTGTCCGCGAGACCTTCGGGATCGACTCCGACATGAAGGTGATGGGTTACGCGGAGGCCGATTCGCATGTGCCGCCGCTCGATCCGGACTACCTGTTCGATCGCAACACCACGCTCGCCATCCTCGCCGGCTTCGCCTTCAACCGCCGCGTCATGGTGCAGGGCTACCACGGCACCGGCAAGTCGACCCATATCGAGCAGGTCGCGGCGCGGCTCAACTGGCCGCTGGTCCGCGTCAACCTCGACGCCCATGTCAGCCGTATCGACCTCGTCGGCAAGGACGCGATCGTGCTCAAGGACGGCAAGCAGATCACCGAGTTCCGTGACGGCATCCTGCCGTGGGCCGTGCAGAACAACATCGCGCTCGTCTTCGACGAGTACGATGCCGGCCGCCCCGACGTGATGTTCGTGATCCAGCGCGTGCTCGAAACGCAGGGCCGCCTGACCCTGCTCGACCAGAACCGCGTCATCACCCCGCACCCGGCGTTCCGGCTGTTCGCGACGACAAACACCATCGGGCTGGGCGACACGTCGGGCCTCTATCACGGCACCCAGCAGATCAACCAGGGCCAGATGGACCGCTGGTCGATCGTCACCACGCTGAACTACCTGCCGCACGACAAGGAAGTCGGCATCGTGCTGGCCAAGGCCAAGCAATATACCGGCGAAAAGGGCAAGAAGACCGTGTCGAACATGGTCCGGCTGGCCGATCTCACCCGCCAGGCCTTCATCAACGGCGACCTGTCGACGGTGATGAGCCCGCGTACCGTGATCACCTGGGCCGAGAATGCCGCGATCTTCGGCGACCTCGGTTTTGCCTTCCGGCTGACCTTCCTCAACAAGTGCGACGAACTCGAACGCCCAGTGGTGGCCGAGTTCTACCAGCGCGTATTCGGCGAAGACCTGCCGGAAAGCGCTGCCAATCTTGCGGTGACCGCGTAACCTAGTCCGGGTGCAGTCCCCGCCAGGGCGGGGACCCACCGCTTCGTCGGCGCGGGCTTCCGGTTGGATCCCTGCTTTCGCAGGGATGCCAGCGTCCGGGGTCGGTGGCCGCCAACAGACGATTTGAGCATCCATGGCCCTTCCGCCGCGCAGTTCCAAGCCGAACAAGCCCGACACCACCCAGCCGTTCAAGACGGCCGTGGGTGCGGCAGTGCGCGCCATCGGCGGCAAGCACGACCTCGAAGTGACCTTCTCGGCCGACCGGCCGATGCTGACCGCCGACAAGGCCCGCCTCGCCAACCTGCCCCGCCTTCCGACGCTGCGCGACATCGCCATCGCCCGCGGTCAGGGCGATGCCATGGCCATGCGGCTCGCCAGCCACGACCCCGACACCCATCGCAAGCGCGCCCCGGCCGAACCCGAGGCCCGTGCCGCCTACGATGCACTCGAACAGGCCCGCGTCGAGGTGCTGGGCGCCGTCCGCATGCCCGGCATGGCCGGCAATATCCACGAAATGCTGGAAGACCGGCTGTTCCGGCAGAACTTCGCCGCGGTCAACGACAAGGCCGACGCCCCGCTGGCCGAGGCGCTGGGCCTGATCCTGCGCGAAAAGGTCGCCGGCATCAGCATCCCGCCCTCCGGCAATGCGCTGGTGGAACTCTGGCGCGCCGAGATCGAGGCCAAGGCCGGCACCTCGCTGACCACGCTGTTCACCCGCTTCGAGGACCAGGACCTGTTCAGCCGCGCCACCCGGCAGCTGCTGCGCGATCTCAACCTCGTCCCTGACAGCGACATGGACGACGGCGAGAGCGACGACAGCGAAGGCGACGACGACAACGAGCCCGAGCGCGGCAGCGACGACGACAAGACGCCCGAGCAGGGCGAAGGCGAAAGCGAGGACGCCGAGGCCGACGAAGACCAGACGCCCGGCCAGTCCGAAGAGCAGGGCGAAGTCGACGGCGCGGAGATGGACTTCTCCGAGAGCGAGGACGACGAAAGTTCGGAATCGGGCGAGGACATGCCCAATCCGCCGCCGCCCGGCGCCAACGCCAAGGAATTCCAGAACACCTTCAACTACAAGGTCTTCACCCAGAAGTTCGACGAAGTCGTCCGCGCTCCGGACCTCTGCCCGCCCGAGGAGCTCGACCAGCTCCGCGCCCTGCTCGACAAGCAGCTGGAGAACCTGGCCGGCGCCGTCGCGCGGCTCGCCAACAAGCTGCAGCGCCGGCTGATGGCGCAGCAGAGCCGTTCGTGGGAGTTCGACCTCGAGGAGGGCCTGCTCGACACCGCGCGCCTGACCCGCGTGGTCACCGATCCGCTGCAGGCGCTCTCGTTCAAGGTCGAGCGCGATACAGATTTCCGCGACACCTGCGTCACCCTGCTGCTCGACAATTCCGGTTCGATGCGCGGCCGTCCGATCACCATCGCGGCGATCTGCGGCGACATCCTCGCCCGCACGCTCGAGCGCTGCGGCGTGAAGGTCGAGATCCTCGGCTTCACCACCCGTGCCTGGAAGGGCGGCAAGTCGCGCGAGGCCTGGCTCGAGGCTGGGCGTCCGCCCAACCCCGGCCGCGTCAACGACATCCGCCACATCATCTACAAGGCCGCCGACGAGCCGTGGCGTCACGCGCGCCGCAACCTCGGGCTCATGATGCGCGAGGGCCTGCTCAAGGAAAACATCGACGGCGAGGCGCTGCAGTGGGCGCACAAACGGCTGCTCGGGCGGACTGAAAATCGCCGCATCCTGATGGTGATCTCCGATGGCGCGCCGGTCGACGATTCGACCCAGAGCGTCAACGCCGGCAATTACCTCGAGGCCCATTTGCGCCAGGTCATCGAAGAGATCGAAACCCGCTCGCCGGTGCAACTGGTCGCCGTCGGCATCGGCCATGACGTGACGCGCTATTATCGCCGCGCCGTCACCCTGCTCGATGCCGAGGAACTGGCCGGTGCCCTCACCGACGAACTCGCGGCCCTGTTCGACGAGGAAGCGCCTGGCGCCCATCGCAAGAGCCGGTACGGATGACCGAACAGCGACGCGCCTCTCGTATCCTCGGCGGGGCGCTGCTGATCCTGAGCGCCGGCATGGTGGTGAGCGGCGCAATCGGTCAGCGTTCGGCATCCGAAGATCTGACGGTGACATCTGTGCCCGTCGAGCGCTTCATGTCTGCCGGAGTCGGCGAGCCGGTCCAGGGTCTGGTCTGGCGCGGCGGCATCGAGATGCAGAGCCCCATCGACACGTTCGGCGGTCTCTCGGGCCTCGGTTTTGTGAGCGATGACCAGAAACTGGTGCTGGTCTCCGACCGCGGCAACTTCATCTCGGGACAGTTGATCTACGACGAGGCCGGACGCGTCGCGAGCCTGATCGGCGTCAGCATCGAGCCGCTGCAGAACTCGAGGGGCGCGGAACTGCCCCGGGCCTATGCCCGCGATTCCGAATCGCTGGCCGTAGTCTACCGCAACGGCGTCCCCGCGGCCGTACGGGTGGGATTCGAGAACCTGACCCGGGTCGCGGATTTCGACCTGGCGGACGGCAAGCCGCAGGGCGCGGCGCGCGAGATTGCCATCCCCAAATGGCTGACCGACACCCGCACCAACGAGACGCTGGAGGCGGTCTGCATCGCGCCACCGGCCTCACCGGTCGCCGGATCCACGCTGCTGATCTCCGAAGGCATCTTCGATGCCGACGGCAACCGGCGCGGCTACATGCTGGGCAAGGCCGACACCGGCCCCATCAGCTATGTGTCGGGTGATGGCACCAACCCCACCGACTGCGCCTTCCTGCCCAATGGCGACCTGCTGGTGCTCGAGCGCGGCGTGGCGCTGATCGCCTTCCGGATGCGCCTCGTCCGGATCCCGGCTGCCGAAGTCAGGCCGGGCGCCATCCTCAGCGGCGTACCGCTGCTCGAAACCACCGGCGGCGATGTCGACAACATGGAGGCGCTGGCGGTCCACGCCGCGCCCGACGGCTCGACCCGCATAACCATGGTCTCCGACAACAACTTCAACGAATGGCAGCGCAACCTGCTGCTGCAGTTCTCGCTGCCGGAGTGACGGGCTCAGTCAGGCCTTCGCCCCGATCGGCGGTAGTGGCATTAGCTTGCCCATCAGCACGCGGTAGGGTGCCAGCAGCAGCAGGGCGGCGAGGAACTTCACGAGGAAGTCGCCGGTGGCGAGCGAGGTCCAGAGCGGGACTTCGCCGCCGACGCCGAGCCACGGGGCGCCGAAGCCGAGCGAGCCGTCCTCCATGCCGAACAGCCCATCGACGAAGCCGAAGGCCGGCGCGAAGGCGATCGAGAAAAAGATCACCGTATCGAGCAGCGAACCCAGCAGCGAACCGGCCAGCGGCGGCAGCAGCCAGTAGCGGCTGGCCCTGAGGCGCGAGAAGATCGAGATGTCGAGCAGTTGGCCGACAAGGAACGCCGTTGCCGAGGCAATGGCGATGCGCGGTGTCGCGAGCCAGAACGACAGGCCCAGCGCCAGCACGAAGCCGACGACCACCACCATGCGGGCGCGCGCAGCGCCGTCATGGCGGTTTGTGAGGTCGGTGACGAGGAAAGCGAAGGGATAGGTGAAAGCGCCCCAGGTGAGCAGGTCCTTCAGGTTGAACGGCCCGAACTGGGCGTCGACCGGATACTGGACGAGAATATTGGACGCGGTGACGACCACGACCATGGCGGCAAGTGCCGCAGCGAAGCGAGCGAGCATTCCTCGAGACCTCTATGTAGCCGCTGGCCGGCATCAGACCGGGGCGGAAATCAAAAAGGCCGCGCGCTCGGCAAAAGCGCGCGGCCGGAAAACTGAAAGCCTGATGGCTTACTGCGCGGCGGCGGTCGCCAGCGCGGTGCGGACTTCCTGCTTCAGCGCCTTGGCGCGATCGCTGAGGTCGGCATCGTCCTGCTTGACGAGGAAGAGATCGAGGCCACCACGATGCTCGACGGTGCGGAGCGCGTTGGCGCAGATCCGCAGCTTGATCGAGCGGCCGAGCACGTCCGACAGCAGCGAGACGTTGAGCAGGTTGGGGAGGAAACGGCGGCGGGTACGGTTCACGGCGTGGGACACGCGGTTACCGGTCATGACGCCCTTTCCGGTCAGTTCACAGCGGCGAGACATTGGAGTGTTCCTGTTACAAAGGCCATCGTTGCGGGAATTCCCACATCGGGAGCCGTGGATTCTGTTCTTGATTGTTATGCGCGCCTCCATAGAGAAAGCGGTGCGACGCGTCAAGTTGAGATGACCGCGAGCGCCTTGCCAGCGCCATGTGTCGCGGGCAAGTTTGCCCATCGAGCGATTCGCAATAGCCAGGCGCCACGCCGGAGGTAGTCCTACACGTGTTGAGCGCCCTTGTTCGCAACCCCCTGGCCACCCTGCTGTTCGGGCTCGGCCTGCTAGTCACGCCCACCGCCGCTGCCCCGCTGAAGGCGGTGGCCGAATACACGGTCACCATGGGCGGCACCCAGGTCGCCAATGTCCAGGTGCGACTCGACGACGACGGCTCGCGCTACAGCCTGAATGGCAACGCCAAGATAACCGGCCTCGCCCAGCTGGTCGCGTCGGGGTCGGCGCGGCTGCAGTCGTCGGGCGCTTCCACCAGCACGGGCCTCCGCTCACAGCGCTTCGACCTGCTGACCCGGGCGAGCGGCGAGGACTTCACCGTCGCCATCACCTACGGCCCGGGCACTGTCGACACGTTCAAGGTCAACCCGCCGATCGTCAACAATATCGACCGGGTGGCCATCGAGCGGAAGCAGTTGGTCGGCAACATCAACGACATGGCAGCGGCCTTCGTCCTCAAGGGCGACGCACTCGATGGCAGCCTGTGCGACCGGCAGATGCAGATCTTCACCGGCGTCGAGCGCTTCAACCTGAAGCTGAGCTACGCCAAGGGCGACGAGGCGACCTCGAAGCGCACCGGCTATCAGGGTCCCGTCGTGCTCTGCAACGTGCGCTACACCCCGGTGTCGGGCCACTACACCAGTTCCGAGGTGACGCAGGACCTGGTCAGCCAGGAACGCATCCTGATCTGGTATGCTCCGCTCGGCACGCCGGGGTATTTCATCCCCTACCGCGCGCTGGTGACCACGGAGTCCGGCGACATCTCGGTGGTGCTCACCTCGCTGACGACAAGCTGAACGCCGCCTAAACCGCATCCTCACAACAGGTTCAAGCCACCTGCCGCATAACCTCCTCAACACCTGCATGAGGAGGAAACACCATGCGCAACATCCTGTCCGCCGGCTTCGCCGGTCTCGTCGCCGCCGTCACGCTCTCGAGCGTCGCCCTCGCCGGCGGCATCGGCGATTTCAAGGTCGGCAATTCCGGCAAGCTCGTCCCGACCACGATCCAGCTCGGCATTATCTCGCCCGCCGACAACGTCTGCCCCGGCAACGGCAAGCTGACCGCCTGGGTCCAGTCCAACAAGCCGGGCACCATCAACATCATGCTCGTCAAGAAGGGCGGCAATGTCTCCGGCCCCTTCGCGGTCAACACCGTCAAGGGCGCCAATGGCATCATCATGGGCAGCTACACCCAGAACCTGGCGGTCAATGCTCCGATCGACGCGGAGTACCGCGTGGTGGTGGCCGGTACCAGCGTTGTCAGCAACTGGGCGCCGCTCTACGCCGAGTGCTGATTGCCTGCTCCTACGCCCGGGGATGCGCGGCAACAGACCCGCATCCCCCCGCGCCGGTCGGTCTCCACGCCGGGGCCGATCCGCCGGGCAGGAGCATCAGGGATCCACGCTTTCGCGTAACCTCTGAAAATCATGGTTAATGCTTCGTTACCAAAATCCCTGTGTCACGCTGGCACGGTCAATGCTGTTTTTCGACAATTTGCGCCGTGGAGGGGCCCGGACAACGGGGCCTGAGGTATGAAGCCGCGAAAATTCTCTGGCCGAGTGCGGTTCACACACGCTTAACGAATGCCCGATTCGACGGTGATTCCGTTGAAAATCAACGACTTGATAACCTAGATGAACGGCGGAGGCGGCATTTTCCAGCGTCCGCCGGGCACTTGTCGCTTGCTTGTGCCAGAATCAGCGAGCGACCCACCACCGGCAGTAGCGAACAAACCGGGATTTGCGAGTCGCATCCGATTCCTTTCCGCTTTGTTCCCCCTTTGTACCAGTGGTTAACGGCAGGAACGAAACGTGGCCGTGAATGTGTCGCGCTGAGACACTCGTTTCGCCGCGAGGATTGCCCTACATAGGGGCGATATGACTAGTCCGCCCGCCTCCTCGCTCAAGGCAATCCTTGGGCCCACCAACACCGGCAAGACCTTCTTTGCCATCGAGCGGATGCTCGCGCACCGCTCAGGGATGATCGGGCTGCCGCTGCGGCTGCTGGCGCGCGAGGTCTACCACAAGGTGGTCAACCGCATCGGCGCCCAGCACGTGGCGCTGGTGACGGGCGAAGAACGCATCGTGCCGGCCCACCCGCGCTACTGGGTGTGCACGGTCGAGGCGATGCCGCTCGATATCCCGGTCGAGTGCGTGGCGATCGACGAGATCCAGGTTTCGACGGATTTCGACCGCGGCCACGTCTTCACCAACCGCATCCTCCACGCCCGCGGCATCTCCGAAACGCTGCTGCTTGGCTCGGCGACGATGACGCCGATCATCCGGGCGCTGCTTCCCGGGGTGGAGATCATCCACCGGCCGCGCTTTTCCGAGCTGCTGTATGCGGGGAGCAAGAAAATCTCCCGCCAGCCCAAGCGCTCGGCCATCGTCGCCTTCTCGGCGGCGCAGGTCTACGCCATCGCCGAGCTGATCCGGCGCGAGCGCGGCGGCGCGGCCGTGGTGATGGGCGCGCTGTCGCCCCGCACCCGCAACGCCCAGGTCGAGATGTACCAGAACGGCGATGTGGATTTCCTCGTCGCTACCGACGCCATCGGCATGGGCCTGAACCTCGACGTGCACCATGTCGCCTTCGCCGATGACCACAAGTTCGACGGCCACCAGAACCGCCCGCTGACTCCGGCAGAGTTCGGCCAGATCGCCGGTCGCGCCGGCCGCCACATGCACAACGGCACCTTCGGGGTCACCGGCAATGCCGGCGAGTTCGAGGAAGAGCTGGTCAAGCAGCTAGAGACCCACGATTTCGAACCGGTCCGCGTCATCCAGTGGCGCAACCACGAGCTCGACTTCCGCTCGATCGTCGACCTGCGCAACAGCCTCGAGCGGGTGTCGGGGGTCAAGCAGCTGACCCGTGTCCCCGTCGCCACCGACCAGCACGCGCTCGAGTTCGTTGCCCGCAACGAAGGCGGCGCCCTTGCCACCAGCGAGGAAGCGGTGCGGCTGCTGTGGGAATGCTGCGCCACGCCCGACTATCGCGACATTTCGCCGGCCCAGCACGGCGAGATCATCACCCGCATCTACACCGACCTCAGGAAGCACCGCCATGTCGATGCTGACTGGATTGCCGAGCAGGTGCGGTTCTGCGACAATGTGACAGGTGACATCGACACCCTGAGCAACCGGATCAAGCAGATCCGTACTTGGACTTTTGTCGCCAATCGCAAGAACTGGCTTGAAGACCCTACCCATTGGCGCGAAAAGACCCGCGACATCGAAGACCGGCTGAGCGACGCGCTGCACGAAAGACTGACGCAGCGCTTCGTCGACCGTCGCACCTCGGTGCTGATGCGCCATCTGAGAGACAAGCATATGGTATCGCCTGAAATTAACGACCGCGGCGACGTGAGCCTCGAAGGCCACGTGATTGGCTCGATCGAGGGTTTCCGCTTCACGCTGGCGCGCTCCGAAGGTGGCGACGCCAAGGGCGTGGCAGCCGCCGCGACGCAGGTCGTTGCACCGGAAATCGCAAAACGCGCCGACCGCGTCGCCGGCGCCCCGAACGAGGAGTTCGTGCTGGCGACCGACGGCTATGTCCGCTGGCGCGGCCAGGTGGTTGCCAACATCGCCGAGGGTGACCAGCTGTTCACCCCCCGGCTGATCATCCTCGCCGACGAAAGCCTCACCGGGCCCGACCTCGAGAAGGTGCAGGACCGGCTGAACCTCTGGCTTCGCCACCTGGTGAACACCCAGCTCGAAACCGTGCTAGCGCTCGAAGCCCCGGCTGACCTCGAGGGCGCGGCCCGCGGCCTCGCCTACCGGCTCTACGAGAACCTCGGCATCCTGCAGCGCAGCGCTGTGGCCGACGAGGTCAAGGCGCTCGACCAGGACGTGCGCGGCAAGCTGCGCAAGCTCGGCGTCAAGTTTGGCGCCTACCACATCTACGTGCCGCAGAGCCTGAAGCCGGCGCCGCGCGAAGTGGCGCTGATCCTCTATGCGCTCAAGCATGGCGGCGTCCGCCAGCCGGGCATCAGCGAACTGCCGCATATCGGGCTCTCGGGCCGCACCAGCTTCCTGATCGACCCCGAGGTGAACCCCAAGCTCTACGAACTCGCGGGCTTCAAGGTCGCCGGCCGCCGCGCCGTTCGTGTCGATATCCTCGAGCGCCTCGCCGACATCATCCGGCCGCTGATCGCCCTCAACCCGGTGACCCACCAGGGCCAGTTGCCCGCCGGCGCCGCCGAAGGCAACGGGTTCCGCGTCACCGTCGAGATGACCTCGCTGCTCGGCACCGCAGGCGAGGATTTCGCCTCCATCCTCAATTCACTGGGCTACCGCCTCCGCCGCATACCCAAGGTTGCAGCACCGGTTGCCGAATCGACAGCCGCCGAGACATCGGCCGAAACCGCTCCGGCCGATGCCGACGCAACGGCCACTCGGGCCGTCGAAGGCGCGTCGGTCGAGACGGACGCCGAAATGCAGGAAGTTGCGGCAGCGACTGCCGACCTCGGCGCCCCGGCGCCGGCCAATGAGGCTCCGGTCGAAGCCGCTTCGGCTGAGGCTGCTCCGGTTGAGGCTGCCGCCAGCGAGCCTGCAGCTCCGGTCGAGCCCGAGTTCGACGAGATCTGGTTCCCCGCCGGTCGGCGGCCGGAGAATGCCCGGCACGCGGGCCCGCGCCATAGCCGCGGCAATCGCCCCGCCGAGGGCGGTGAGGCCGTCGCGGCCCCTGCCGATGCCGCCGAACGCCCGCCGCGGCCCCCCCGCCGCCCCGACCGCGATGCCGGGAGCGAAGCCAAGCAAGGCGTACGCCCGCGCTTCGAAGGTCGCAGCAACGGTCCTCCCGGCGGTGCGCGCGATGCGAACGGCGGCAAGCCGGCGCCCGACAATCGTGGCAGCAAGCCACCTGGTGGCAAGCCAGGCGGCGGCAAGCGCTTCGACAAGCCGCGCGACGACTGGCGCGAGCATCGGCCGCGCGAGGAGCGAAAGCCCGCCGCGATCGACCCGAACTCGCCCTGGGCCGCGCTCGCCGCGTTGCGAAACCCCAAGGCCGAGTAGCGGCGCTTGGAGAAGCAGCGGCTGGACCGGTGGCTGTTCTTCTCGCGCGCCGTCAAGTCGCGTACCCTGGCGCAAAAGCTGATCGAGGCGGGCGCCATCCGCGTCAACTCCGACCGCACCGAGCGGACCGACCACAAGGTCGGTCCCGGCGATGCGCTGACCATGACCGTACACGAGCGCCTGCTGGTGTGGCGCATCCTCGATGCCGGTGAGCGGCGCGGCCCTGCCACCGAAGCTGCCGCCCTCTACGAAGACCTATCGCCCCCGCCCCTGCCACGCGAACAGCAGGTCGCGCCGCACGCCGCCCGCGAAGCCGGTGCCGGCCGCCCCACCAAGAAGGAGCGGCGCGAGACGGATCGCTGGCTCGATGGCGGCGACGAGGACTAGGCGTTCAGAAAATCCAGCGGACGCCGGCGGTGGGCATAGCGCGGCGTGAACCGCAGCACGCTGCGGCGGATGGCGAGGGCCTCGCCATAGGCGCCGGGCTCCGCCCAGACCTCGGGCGGCAGTCCCGGCCAGGTCGCCACGATCGCCCCGGCCTGCCGCAGGCCGGCGAGGGACTCGGCGGCGAGCGCCGGGCTCACGGCCCGAAAGCCGAGCATGTAGGGGGTCGCCTCGGGATGCCGCGGCAGAGGCGCCAGTCCGGCCCGGTGGCGCAACCCGGCCTCGATCGCGGCCACTGTCGCCGCCTCGCGGTCCGCGATCGCGCCGGCGCCCGTCCGCCCCTGCCGGGCGATCCGGTTGCGGCTAAACGCACTCATCCACACCCGGGGATCGAGGGGCAACTGACGGGGCTCATCGTCGAGGTGAACCGGAGGCAACGGCCCGGTGTGGGGACGTCGCGGAACGAGGCGATCGCGGAGTGCCAAGGCCCGCCAGCGCAGGGTGTTGTGCGCGCCGCCCGGGTCGAGCCTGGCCGCAGCGCTCCGGACCTCGCTCGCGAGGTCCTCGCCGCGCACCACGAGTATCCCGGCGTCAGGCACCTCGAAGTACTTTCGCGGGCTGTATGCAACGAAGTCGCCGAACCTGCCGACCTCGCCGACAGGCCGCAGCACATGCGCCGCATCCTCGAGCAGCAGCGATCCAGCCCGCCGGCAGAATGCCTGCGCCGGCCCTGCCTCGTTCTCGACGCCGAAGAAGTGGGGCAAAACGAAGAGGTGCGGCGCCCCCGAGTCGGCCATCTGCTCGACCATCGCCCAGTCCGGAGCCATATCGTCGCGCACGGGGAAGAACCGCAGCCGGGCCCCGCCCTGCCGCAGCGGCCCGAGGCCGTTCTCGCAGTAGTATGCCGGAACCCAGACCTCCGGTGCTGCGACGCCGCGCCGGGCGAGGAGCGCCATGATGACGGTGAGCGCATGTGTCGCGCGGGACAGCGCGAAGGTTTCCCCCGCATAGCGCTGCCAGATCGCCGCCAGTTCAGGTCCTGCCAGCCACGGTTCCCTGCCGCTCACCCCGCTGCCCCCAGCCGCGTCTGTAAGGCCGTCTCGCCCCGCAATGCAGCGAGGGTTGCACAGTGCGACAACAGCCCTGCGCCCCGCTCCCTTGCGAGGCTGCGCAAAAACCGCTAGCAACCGCCTCAGGTCCGATACTCATCGTCTGCGGGCCGGAACGCAAGACCCAGCGCGCAAGACATCCGAGCAGGAACGCTCACTGACATGACCTATATCGTCACGGACAACTGCATCAAGTGCAAGTACATGGACTGCGTCGAAGTATGTCCGGTGGACTGCTTCTATGAAGGCGAGAATATGCTCGTCATCCATCCGGACGAATGCATCGATTGCGGCGTCTGCGAGCCGGAATGCCCGGCCGAGGCGATCAAGCCCGACACCGAGGGCGGTCTCGACAAGTGGCTGGAGATAAACTCCAAATACGCGTCGGCCTGGCCCAATATCACCGAAAAACGCGACGCGCCCTCTGATGCCAAGGAGTGGGACGGCGTCGAGGGGAAGTTCGAGAGGTACTTCTCGGAAGCTCCGGGCGAAGGCGACTGACCTCGGTCTTCGGTCGCATAGCAGCCATGGTTAACCATTCCTGAACGGTAGCGGGTCGGTGCCTGCTGCCGCGATTCGTTCTTTTTGATTTTGCTGAAATTTTGTGCTAGGCTTTCCAAATGAATGGAGCTTGCCCGTCAGCCAGAGCGTGCCTTTAGGCACCCTTTTTTTTGACATCACCAGAAGTTTGGGCGCAATCGGCCGGGGCGCGGGCCACTCGATTGCGGGACATGCCGTTCTGTCGCCTTTCAGCAGAAGGGGACGGGTTAAGCAACAACAAGGGCCTGCCCTCCGCGAAGGGACTGGTCCGTCGGCGGCGTTAGATAGGAGTATCCCTTAATGGTCACCAAGAAGACAGTGACGCGTCTCGGCTTCAGGACGGGCGAGTATATCGTCTATCCGGCCCACGGCGTCGGCCTGATCACCTCGATCGAGGAGCAGGAAGTCGCCGGGCTGACGCTCGAGCTTTTCGTCATCTCGTTCGAACAGGACAAGCTGACCCTTCGCGTCCCCGTGGCCAAGATCAAGTCTGTCGGCATGCGCAAGCTGGCCGAGGAAGCAGAAGTGACCAAGTCGCTCGAAACCGTCACCGGTCGCGCCCGCGTCAAGCGCACCATGTGGTCGCGCCGTGCCCAGGAATACGAAGCCAAGATCAACTCGGGCGACTTGATCGCCATCTCCGAGGTGGTGCGCGACCTGTACCGCTCAGACGACCAGCCCGAGCAGAGCTATTCCGAGCGCCAGCTGTTCGAGCAGGCCATGGATCGCATGAGCCGCGAAGTGGCGTCGGTCAACAAGCTGACCCTCACCGAGGCCGTGCAGCTGATCGAAAAGAACCTCGCCAAGTCCCCCCGCCGCGGCCCCAAGTCGGACGCCGACACCGAAGGCGAGGAAGCCGCGGCGTAAGCCGAGTGGCAGTTATGATTGCAGGAGGGCCGGTCGCAGGACCGGCCCTTTTGCTTTTCAGGTCGATCTGGCATTGTAGGGCAATGGTAATGACCCTCGAAATCTCCGACAGTCTCAAGGCCCGCCTCGAAGCGATCGCGGCCCGCTCGACGTTGTCTGCAGAAGAGATCGTAGTGGATGCCTTGGCGAATGGCCGTTCGCTCAGTTGGTACGAACGCTTTCTCGACGATGTGGAAAAGGGGATAGCGGCGGCGGATCGGGGTGAGTTCGCCACCGACGAGGACGTGGCGCGTGTCCTTAACAAGTACCGCCCTACCTGATGCGGGTGGCCTGGACCGAGCCGGCGCTGGAGCAGTTGGACCGGATTCAGGACTATATCGCCGAGGACAGCCCGCTCGCGGCTTACCGGGTTGTCAACGAGATCTACGAAAGAGCCAACGCGGCTTTGTCAGGCAATCCGCTGATCGGCCGGCCGGGGCGCGTCACGCAGACGCGAGAGTTGGTGATGGCGAACCTACCGTACATCGTCGTGTATCGGGTGGGGGCCGACGTCGAGATTGTTGCGGTTCGCCACACAGCACGCAGTTGGCCGGAGAGCTTTGGCGACTGATTGCTGTAACCTCCCCGCACTTCCGCGCGTATTCCTCATCGACACGAGCGCGTGACCAGCGCCTCGCTTGCAAGGCCGGTCCCTAGCCCCGACATTGGGGACAACACCCGCCGAATGGAGACACTCATGGACACCCACACCTATCGCGTGACCCGCACCGACGCGGACTGGCGCAAGCTCCTGACGCCCGAGCAGTATGCGGTGATGCGCGGCCACGGCACCGAGCGGCCGGGCAGTTGCGCCTTGCTGCACGAAAAGCGTGCCGGCACCTTTTCCTGCGCCGGCTGTGATACGCCGCTGTTTGTCGGGGACGTGAAGTTCGAGAGTGGCACCGGCTGGCCGAGCTTCAACGCGCCGATCCCCGGCAGCACCGAAAACACCGTCGATCGCAGCCATGGCATGGTGCGCACCGAAGTGCACTGCGCCACCTGCGGCAGCCATCTCGGCCACGTCTTCCCCGACGGGCCGGCCCCGACCTACGAGCGCTACTGCATCAACGGCGTGGCGCTGAATTTCACTCCCGCCGCATGACTGCAGGGGCCGGTCGCGAGACCGGCCCTATCTGCGCGGCGGCCGTGGAAAGAACGGCGGGACGCGCTGCTGATAGGCGGCAAAGGCCTCGCCCCGCGAGCGCAGCATGTGCTGCTCGAGCGGCGGGACGCCGGAGACGTAGCGCAGCAGCACGAACATCATGAGCGGCGCCGCCAGTGCTACCAGCCCCCACCAGTGGCCGATGGCGATCGGCACCAGCGCCGCCCAGTAGAGAAACTCGAAGAAATAGTTGGGATGGCGCGACCAGCCCCAGAGGCCCGTATCGCAAACCTTCCCCCGGTTCGCCGGATTGCGGGCAAAGCGGCTGAGTTGGGCATCGGCCTGCGACTCGCCGAAAATGGCCCCGATGGCGATCAACACCCCCAGCGCATCGCCGATGCCGAGCGGCGCCGGGTTGTTCGCGGCAGCCATCACGGCAACCGCCAGCACCAGTGCCACTGCCGCCTGAATCTCGAGAAACAACAGGAATTGCGCCCGGTAGTTGTCGCCCCAGCCACGCTTCAGTTCGGCATAGCGCGGGTCGTCGCCGCCGCTGAGGGTGCGGCGGGCGATATGGAGGCCGAGACGGCCCGACCAGACAGCGACGATGACGGCCACCAGCCAGTGGCGGGCCGTAAGCTCGCCCAGCGGCCAGAGCGCTGCCGCAACGCCGGCGAGCCCCACGGTGAAGCTCCAGAACGTGTCGGCCCAGCCAGAGCGGCCGGAGGTGATGGCCACCCACCAGGCCAGCGCCATGGCACCCGCACAGAACATGGCGAGGACGACAACCGCGACAAGGACGCTCATTCGGCCGGCACCTTCACTGTATCCTGCGCCGGAGCGCTATGGTCGAAACGCCGCGCCGCCGGGGCATGGTTGAAGATCCGGAACCCCTTGGCCAGCAGCTTGACCGCCTCCCAGTGGATCCCGGCTACCACCTTCAGCGTCATCAGCGGATAACGGAACAGCAGCCCGAGCAGGGCGCGGTCGGTGAGCGGCTGGCGCTCGCCGGTGAACGAGGCAGCGAGCAGCGGCCCTTCCGCGTCGTGCTCATGGATCGAGACGATCACTGCGTCGGCGGCCGGGGCGATGCGGAAACGGTAGAGGCATTCGGGCGGCATGAACGGCGACACGAAGAACGACTTCGGTGCCCGATGCGTCACCTCACCATCGACCAGATGTGCGGGCAGCACGTAGGTATGGCGCTCGCCGTGCGTGTTGTGCACCTCGTAGAGCATGCCGCGAAGCTCGCCGGAATGGTCGCGGCAGAACCACACCGTCAGCGGGTTGAAGACGAAGCCGAGCATGCGCGGGTAGCAGAGCAGTTCGATCCGCCCGCCATCCCAGTCGATATCGGCCTCGGCGAGCCGCTGCCGCGCCCATTCGCGCAGCGGCGTCTCCCCGTCGCCATGGTCGGCTGCGCGAAAACCCAGCAGTCCAGGCCGCTCGACTCCCAGCACCTTCGAGCCTAGCGTCTCCAGTTCATCGAGGTCGAGCAGCAGCGAGAACACCCGGTAGCTCAGGCGGTGGCGCCGGGGGCGCAGCCGCGTGTGGATCACGCTACCGGTGTAGATCGCCGATCTCATGCGGTCGGCTCGACGATATGCGGGATGGCGCGGGCGATGCGGTGGGGTTGCGGCGCCCATGGCGCGGGCGTCCCCAATGCCCCGGCGACGGCCAGCCCAGATTGCAGCGCATCTTCGTGGAAGCCATAGCCGAAATAGCTGCCGCAGAACCAGGTGTTCCGGTCACCCTGCAGCGAGTGCAGCCGATCCTGCGCGCCAAGCGCCGCCGCGTCGAACAGCGGATGGGTATACTCGAAGGCGGCAATGGTGTGCCGCGGCGGACGCACCGGGTTCAGCGTCACGAACAGCTGGCGGCTGGTCGACAGCGACTGCAGGCGGTTCATCCAGTAGCTGACGCACAGCGGCGTGCTGCCGTCGTCGCCACGGGCGCCCATGTAGTTCCAGCTGCCCCAGGTGGCGCGACGCTTCGGCATCAGCGCCGGGTCGTCGTGCAGCACCGCAAGGTTGTCGGTGTACTTGAAGGCGCCGAGAACATCCCGCTCGCCTGCGGACGGATCGCCCAGCAGCCCCAGCGCCTCGTCGGCATGGGCGGCGATCACCACGTCGGTGAACGTATCGAGTTCGCCATCGGCACCACGAACCGTGACGAGGCCGCCGGTTCGCGCCACCCGCTCCGCGGCGCCACGAATGCGGACATGGCCGGCCATCTCGAGCCGCAGGGCGTCGACATAGGAGCGGCTGCCGCCCTTCACCGTGCGCCACTGCTTGCGGTTGAACACCTGCAGCAGACCGTGGCTGGAGAAGAACCGCAGGAACGACCGCATCGGGTAGTCCCGGATCTGGCTCGAACTGGTGGACCAGATGGCGGCACACATCGGCAGCACATGGTCATCGATCAGCGATTGCGAGTAGCCGCGGCGATCGAGGAACTGCCCCAGACTGATCCCGTCGATCTCGTCGTCCCGCAGCCGGCCGGCCTCGCCGTAGAATTTCAGGATATCCAGCAGCATGCGCAGGAAGCGCGGCCTGAACAGGTTGGTCGGCTGGCCGAACAGGCCCTGGAGCAGCGAGGAATACTCGAGCCGCCCGTCGTCCACCGATACCCCCAGCGACATGTCGGTATCGACCGTCGGCACCTTCAGGTGCTCGAGCAGCGCGGTGAAATTCGGGTAGTTTCCGGGGTTGAAGACGATGAAGCCGGTATCGACGCCCACCGGCCCCTCGGGGCACTCGACATCGACGGTGTTGGCATGGCCGCCGAGCCAGGGGTTCTTCTCGTAGAGCACCACTTCGTGCTTTCGGCTGAGGAGCCATGCGGCTGAGAGCCCTGCGACGCCGGCGCCTACTACCGCAATCCGCCGTCCGCCCGCTGCCCTGTCCGAAATAAGTCGCACGCTGTTCCCCGCTGCTTGTTCCCGGCAGTTACGCTGCACGTAGGGCGTTTGTTTCAGGATACAACGAAATATCGTTGGGTGGCCGAAACATAGCGAACCGGCCTACCGTTGCTGCACAGATAAATGGAGACCGCCATGCCCGCCTTCGCAACCGCCTATCTCGGCTCCGCCGCCGCCATGCTGGTGATGGATATCATCTGGCTCACCACCATGGTGCCGCTGATCTACCGCCCGGCACTGGGTGACATGCTGGCCGACCCCCCAAACCTCTGGGTTGCGGCGGTCTTCTACCTTGTCTACGTGGTCGGCGTGGTGGTGTTCGCCGTCCTGCCGGCTCTCAGCCAGCAGAACTGGCTGGTGGCGCTCGGCGCGGGCGCCCTGCTTGGGCTCGTCGCCTACGGCACCTACGACTTCACCAACCTCTCGACGCTGAAGAACTGGCCGGTGTCGCTGAGCCTGATCGACGTTTGCTGGGGCATCTTCCTGACCGCGACCACCGCCACCGCCGGCTACTTCGTCGCCAACTGGCTGTCGCCAGCAAGTTGAGCTGAAATCTGGGATCGTCGCGGTGCTTACTCCACCGCGACGATCTTGTACTTCTGCCCGGTCACCAGCGTGTCGCCCGGGTAGAGGTTGTTGAGGATGTAGAACAGGTCGTTGCCCCGGGCGAGACCCGCCATCCGGCGGGCCAGCGAATCCGCCGTGTCGACGCTGCCGGCGATGACGGTGCGGATCACCATCTGCTTCACCGACGCCAGATCGCGCTGCGATGCCGGCTTGAAGCTCTTGATGGTTTCCTCGGCAGCACGTGAGAATCCCGGACTGTCGAACTTGGCGGCAAAGATGAAGCGGTAGACCCGCCCATCGAGCCGCACCACGGCGACGCGGAAGTTCCACTGCGGCGTCACCGCGACACCCGAGGCCATCTCGAAGCCATTGGTATTTTCGCGCTTGACCGAGGCCGGCTGCAGCCCGGCGATCCAGCCCGACTTGAGGTAGTCCTCGAGCCCCATGCTCTGCGGCACCTCGGCGCTGTCGAAGCGCACCGCCTCGCCTTCGCCGGCCACGCCCACCACCGCACCCTTCGAGATCTGCAACGAGTAGTTCGACGGAACCGCGAAGGTGAACTTGAGCGTCGGGTTGACGTAGCGCCGGCCCACCACCGCGCCCTGGCTGGGGCTGTCGCCGAAGGCCAGGCCGTCGATGCCGCCGAGATAGCCTTCACGGTCGGTCTCGCCGAGCCCGGGCGCGCCGAACGACGAGCGGGCCGATTCGATCGCCTTCTGGATTCGGTCCGGAGTCGACGGATGCGACGAGAGGAAGTCGTCGGCCAGGTCCACGTCGCCCTGGCTGTATTGCGCGAACCGTCCCATGGCGCCGAGGAAGCGCGCCGCCGCATGCGGGTCGTACCCCGCCTTGCCGGCCGTCATGATGCCTTCCTTGTCGGCCGAAAGCTCCTGCGCCTGGCTGAAGGCGGCGAGCTGCATCTTGTTGCGGTTGGCCGCCTGGTCGGTATCGACATTGGAGCCGAACACCCCCGACACCACCTTGTCGACGATCTCGCTCTCGCGCTGCTTGTTGGTGCGGGCGCGGGCATGCTTGAGCGTCACGTGGGCAATCTCGTGCGCCAGGACAGCCGCGATCTCCGAGGTGTCGGAGGCGAGCGCCAGGAGGCCGCGCGTCACGTAGACGTAACCGCCCGGCAGCGCGAAGGCGTTCACCTCGGCCGTATCGAGAATGGTGACGTTGAAGGCCTGGTTCGGCTGGTCGGCCGCGGCCAGCAGCCGGCCGACGATGCGGGCCAGCAGGATTTCCGCCCGCCTATCCGAATAGATGCCGCCATACGAGGCGACGATGCGCGGATGCTCGCGCGCCCCGATCGCATCCTCCTCCGGGTCGACGCTGACCACCGGGGCGACGCCGCGATCCTGCGTCCGCGCCACATCGACCGGCGGCCCGAAGCTGGAGCAGGCGGCCAGCAGAGCGAAGGTCGAAACGGCGGCAATGGCGCCGAGCGCCTTGATGGGCCTGAAGTGGGTCATCGGGTGGCGAGGACCTCGATCTGCTCGGAATGCGTCACTTCGATCCTCGGGCCGTCATGGGCATCCACCCAGCCGCGCACGCGCACCAGCGCGTCGGCGAGCTTGAGCGGGTCCAGACCATCCTTGCCGAAGCGGCCGAGCGCCGTCTTGTCGATGACCACGGTGAAGTCCGTCTTCCAGATTCGACCAAAATTGAGGTACACGCGCCCGCCAGCCTGTTCGGCCGCCAGCACCCGTCCCTCTACCAGTTCATAATGTCCGGAGCGGCCAGTTAGTTCGACCGGTTTGTCCGCCCGGCGCACGGCATAGTAGGGATCGGTCCAGATGCCAAGCCGGTTGAGCCGCGCCCGGCTCTCTGCACGCATCAATTCCGCGATGCACGACCGGTTGTCGGGAAACGAATAGACCCGCGCCAGCCCGTCGCCGACCATCTGGCGCTGCACCCACAGCTCCGGCTCGGCCTGGACGAACAATTGCCCCAGGCTGCGCCCGTGCCGGTCGATTCGCTCGCCGCCATAGCGCAGGCGCACAAGCTTGCCCGCAACCAGTGATTCGAGCCCGGCCTTTGCCTGGCTGCTCATCGGCCAGGCGTCGAACTCGTCGTTGCCGCGCGGCAGCTTCGGCGCCTGGATTCCCACCAGCCGGACCACGAGGCCGGTGTCGAGGATGACGGTATCGCCATCGGTAACGGACGTGACGACGCCCTGCGGCCCATCCACGAGCCCGTCGCATGAGACGGCCGTTAGCGGCATGGCGAGGCCCGCCATGAGCGCGAGGAAACTGACCGCATACCGTCCCAAGAATCCGCCCCGTTGCAACTGGGGCAAAACTGCATGAGATTGCGGCGAAATTCTCCCCCTGGGGTACGCGGCGCTACGAATTGTTGCCGCCGGGCCCTACGATCCGCCACGATTCTCCCACCGAGGCACTCGTTCCCGCGATGCTGGCCGAACTAGCTGTCTATGCCCAAAGCTACGGGCGCACGCCCCGGGCCTTCCGGCCACACCTGCGGGCGGCGGCCCGGCACTGGGCCCGTGGCGTTCGCCAGACCCGGGCCTGGGCCCCGCACCTCGCCAATGCGCGCGGCCTGCTGGACACCACTATCGACGATTTGCCCGTGCGGCGCACGGTGGTGGTGCTCGGCTCGGGCGCGCTGTTCGACCTGCCGATCGAATCGCTCGCCCGGACCTTCGCGCGCGTCATCCTCGTCGATCGCATCCACCTCTCGAGCATCGACCGGCGCATCGGACGCTACGCCAACGTCACGCTCGACTGGCGCGACCTGTCGGCGGCAGGCGATCCCGAGGCGCTGGACTTTCTTGGCGGGCTCGACGGCCTCGACTGGGTGATCTCCGCCAACGTGGTGAGCGAGATGGCTGCAGCGCAGCCCGCGCTGGCGCGCCAGGTGGTCGATAGCCACCTCGGTGCCCTCCTCGCCCTCCCCTGCCCCGTGACGCTGATCACCGACCTCGACTACCGGGTGCTGAATCGCCACGGCGTCATCCTCGACAGCGGCGACCTGCTGCACGGCCACCCCATGCCCCGCTCCGGCCTCCGCTGGAAATGGGAGGTCGCCCCGTTCCGCGAGGAGTCCCGCGACACCCGTTGCGTGCACTATGTCGCCGCCTGGCCCGACTGGCGCATGGCGCAGCTATGAGCCGCAAAGGGTTTAATTGTCCGCGTTGTTTTGCTATGGCGATTGCCGCAAGGCGGCCCCGTAGCTCAGTCGGATAGAGCGCAGGATTCCTAATCCTGAGGCCACGCGTTCGAATCGCGTCGGGGTCACCAGCTATCCGATTGAATTTCCTCCGCCATTGGAACTCGGCTGGATATCCGCTGAAACCGGCGAAAGGCCGGGTGTTTCAGGACAGGTTTTCAACTGCCTGGAAAAACAGGGCGCTCTCGGCGGGCAATATCCACACCTCGTCGAGGTCGACAGGTACCCGGCCAGCGCCGTTGAAGTCGGGGTGTTCGCTCGACCAGCGGGCGACCCAGTGGTGTCCATCGGGCGGGGCGAGCAGCGGCTCGGGCAAGACATCCATGACGATATCGCGGCCCCAGTTGGCCAGCAGTAATCGATCGTGTTCCGGCTGCTCCATCGAGTACCGCAGCGCCAGCGCAGCCTCCGCGAGCACCGCGCCATCGATGCGGGCGCCGCTCCTCTGCGAAAGCGCCAGATGGCTGCGACGCAAAGCAATCAGTTCGCGGTGCAGAGCAACGACCCCGACATTGCTGTCGGCCTGCGTCCAGTCCAGCTTCGAGCGCTGAAAGGTGTCCGGATCGCAGGGGTCAGCAAGGCGCGCGGCCATTGCTGGATCCCGAACCGACTGGAACTGGCTCAGCATCTCCAGTCGTCCCGCCGCCACCTGCTTTGCAGCCGCTCCCTCACGGTCGAGGAAGTAAAGGAATGGGGTGACGGCGCCAAATTCCTCTCCCTGAAACAGACACGGTGTCTGCGGCCCGAGCAGCAGCAGGGTCGTAAAGGCCCGGATACGGGCTGGCGACGACAGGCTGCCCAACCGCGATCCATTGGCCGAATTGGCGATCTGATCGTGGTTTTCGAGAAAGTGCAGGAAGTGCCGTGGTGCGGTTAGCAGGTTGGGCGTTCCGTAGGGCCGGTTCCGCATGTTGGAGCGTTGACCCTGGTAGAGAAAGCCATGCTTGAGAGCTGACACCAGTTCCTGCGGGCTGCCCCGATAGTCGCGGTAGTAGAAGTCGCTATGCCCGGTCAGGCACACATGTGCGGCATGATGAAAATCATCATTGTACATGGCGTCGATGCCGCAGCCGCCTCGCTCCGGCGGCTCGACCATTCGCCGCTCCTGCGGCTGGTTCTCGACGACCATGTAGATCTGCCGCGCACCCGCAGCCTTCCGTACCGCCCGGGTGATCTCCGCCAGGATATGCTCGCTACTGGAATCGACGAGTTCCTGGACGGCGTCGATACGCAGGCCATCCAGATGGAACTCTTCGATCCAGTAGACCGCGTTCTGCACGAAGAAGTCTCTGACCGCACGCGACCGAGGGCCGTCGAAATTGAAGGCACGCCCCCACTCGCTGTGGCGATCGGCAAAGAAGTGCTCGCTGTAGGCACTGTAGTAGTCGCCGTAACCCGCGTGGTTGTAGACGACATCCAGGATGACGCCGATGCCAAGCTTGTGCGCCTGGTCGATGAAGGCGCGCATGTCGTCCGGCGTCCCGTAGGGTGCGAAAGGCGAAAAAGGCAAGGTCGTGTCGTAACCCCACCCGAAAGCCCCACCAAAGGAGCCGACGGGCATGACCTGCAGCACCGTGACGCCCAGGTCGCGCAACCAGGCCAGCCGCGCGGCGGCCGCCAGCCAGGTACCTTCAGCGGTAAAGGTGCCGACATGCATTTCGTAGAGAACTTCGTCGCAGCCCTCCACCCCGTTCCAGGCGTTGTCGGTCCAGCCGAATGTGTTTGAAACGACCACCGAGGCGCCATCCGCGTCCTGCCGGCGCGACGCCAGATCGGGCAATCTGCCGCCATCGTCGAGATGGAACCAGTAGCGTGAACCGGCTGCGACCCCAGCGACGTCGACGCTGAACTCGCCGTCCCCGTTGCCGGCCATTTCAAACGAGCCCCGGCTGTCGACTTCGACCGTGGCGCGGGACTTTTCAGGTGCCCACAAGGAAAATCTGACCCCACCGGAATCTGGAATGGCGCCCATGAGGATCAACTGTCGTTCCTTCGAAAACTCTCCCTCAGGGGAGGATTGAAGCTATGTGCCCGACCGACGTTACGAGATACGCCGCGCTTGAGCCGGGTCCCGTGTCGGTAACGGAAATCCACATGGTGGAAGGCGGAGCGGTGAATCGTCAGATGCGGCTTTCAGGGACAGCCCCGTAACGCGCCGCCTGCCCGGCGAGCGCTGGCTCTACCTCATCGGTCACCACCGAGAAGTCGACCAGGGTGCTTGGCCCGAATTGCGTCGAAAGCGCTACATCGGTCGCGTCCCGGCCAATCCCCATGAGCACCCGTCCGATCCGCGGCGTGTTGTGCCGCGCGTCCGCCGTGTACCAGTGTCCGCCCAGGTAAACCTCCAGCCAGGCTGAAAAGTCCATCGGCGCTGGAGCCGCTGGAACGCCGATGTCGCCGAGATAGCCGGTGCAATAGCGGGCGGGAATGTTCATGCACCGGCAGAACGTAACAGCAAGATGCGTGAAGTCGCGGCATACACCTACCCGTTCCCGATACGCCCCGAACGCGGTTCGCGTTCGGTTCGCGAGGGCATAGTCGAACCTGATATGGTGATGAACGAAGTCGAGGATGGCTTGCACACGCGGCCAGCCGGGCTGCGTTGTCCCGAAGAGCTGCCACGCCTCATTCGACAGCAGGTCGGTCTCGCAGTATCGCGACCCCAGCAGGTACAGCAGCGTGTCGTCGGGCAGGTCCTTGATGTCATGCTGCAGGGCGTCATGCGGTACATGGTCGGGCAAGCCCGAATCATAGACTTCGAACGCGGTCGAAATGGACAGCCGCCCCGCCGGCGCCGTGAGGCGGGTGCAGACATTGCCGAAGCTGTCGACATAGTCCCAGCTGTCGACCGGCGGGGAGAACGTCAGCACTTCGGGCGTCAACAGATCCATACGCCGAGACGGGTGCAGTTTGAGCGCCAGCATCGTCGGCGTCGGCTTGGGACATTCGTAGGCTATCGTGTAGCCGAGCTTGATCTGCACAGACACCCTCCTGACTTTTTCGCACACTGAACCAAGAACGAAGTCATCGTCCGTGTGTCGTGGCTAACAAGCTGCAGGGAGCCCAATGGTTCAACAACACTAGACCGAGGTCCTGGAGGCCGCCATGCCGGTCGACGTTCAGGCCCACGCTCGAGCCAGCCGTTGGTCGGCTATGCGCTCCGCATCAGTCGGAGAAGCAGCCAATGGATCCCACCACCACGACAGCGGGAGTACCGCTCTTTAGAGCACCGGCCTGCCCTCACAGTGGTGTAAGCATGGGCCTTCGATTGGAGGCCTGTGAAATGGCAGTAATGTATTTTTCTCAAGGCTTTCGGCTCAAGGGCCGGAAGCTGGAACCCGACTCTCCCCAGTCGGCCAAATCACCCGAGGCAGCCATTGGCGCCGCTGAGCGGATAGCTCCTTCCCGTGCCGGCGTATGGGCCTACTCCGCCGCCATCGATGTCGAAACCGATAGCTACGACGAGCCGGTGGTGCTGTTCAGATCCGGCACCCTGCCACCCGGTCTTGGGGAGTAGCAAAGCCCGGATACCCACTTGCGATCCTGCTGACCTCACCTCTGGATCGGCATCGGGTCTCGATTTGACCAAGCCGGGCGCGCTCTCTACCGCTGGTCCTGGTAGCGAGACTTGGTCTCGCCCACGAGCTTTGCCAGCTCGGAAAACGGTTGGAGTTGGTCGTCACCACTCCCGTTATTGGCAAGCTGCAACAGTCGTGCGGCGAACGCCACCGCGTCCCGGTTTGCCGGGCTCATGGCCTCGACGTTGTAGTCCCCGACGGCAGTTTGTTCGGCTTGGCTCAAAGCTCGGCCGACCTCTTCCCGAGTGACCAGCCCCTTGGAGACCAATAGCTCGGTCAGCGATGCGATGACGAGGTACAGACCCTCGAGTTGCAGATTCGCGGTGTTCATCGCAGTCTCCTGAAGTCACGGTGTTGGGTCGTAGCTGGCCGCCTGGGTTCCAGACTGCTCATCCCGGGCTGCCGGGTCGTGGTGGCGGCCGGCGCTTCGGCTTGCCGTCGTGGATCGCGTCGTTCGGACCGATATCGTGTGCCGAAGGTGGATTCGCGCCGCCGGGACGCACCTGCTTGTCGTAATGTTCCTCGTTCGAGGGGTGAGGATCGGCGACATCGTTGGCGGCGGTATCGTCGCCGGTCGGCAGTCCGTCGCGGGACTTTGGCAGTGGTCGCGCTTCGCCGTAGTCTCCCACGAGATGCTGCGGCTGGTTTGCGCCACCCGCCACCTCATCGGGGCGTTTCGCCTTCCCGGTCATTTCGCGGCGTCCAGCTTGGCTTCGACCTTCTTGCGCGAGTTGCCGACCTGCTTGACGGCGTCCTTCACGGCCGACCTCGACGTGTCCGTCTTCTCGGCCTCATAGCGGACCTCATGATCCTGCCCGCCTGCCACCTTGGCCCGGTCCTGGGCCCGCCCTGGGTTGGAATTTGCCATTGTCAGTCCTCCTCGGGTTTTCGGCGCTCATCGTTCGACGCCGCCACATCGCAGATGAGCAACAAATGTCGAAAGGGGCAGTTCCATCGGGGTTTCCACAACCGCGGAACCAACCGCTTGATGGCTTGTTTTCCCAGTGACCCTGCGTCACCTCTGCGGTCGTGACGTAGTCAAATGGCCATCGAACGGCCCGTTGGGAAACCGGCGGGCCGTATCCGTGTCAGTTCGAATCCCGGCGGCGGGCTGCAACGAAAGATAACCTTCCGAAAGCGGCCGAAGCGGTCTAGCTCTCGTGCATGGCCAAGTTTGATTTTCCTGTCATCGAGACCGACTTCCACCCGTTCAGACGGTGGCTGAAGGCGCGCGACCCGATGGCAGTTCTCACCTGTGAACCGGCGGACGGTGAACTCTGGATGGTCACGGTAACGACCTCCAAGGCCTACCTTGCGCGTCCCTCGGAGCGCCGCTGGCGAGCCGGACGGACCTGACCGTCTATCGTCGCAGGGGGCGCCGGGTCCCCCGCGTACCTATGGGTGAAGCTGCAGCCGTTTCATCCTCGCGCCAAACTTGCCGGTATCGCCGGTAGGGCTGTCGACCAATTGCACGTTCGAGGGGCGTTCGCGGCAGGTGGCGCAGCGCAGAAATGGCACAATCTCGCGAAGCGTGATTCGCCAGCCTATTCGGGCCGCGAGCAGGCGCAGCGGCACCTGTTTTTCTCCGCAGGGGCAATTCACCGCCAGCCACCAGTTGGACATCTCGAAAATCGGCGTCGCCCATGGCACCCGCTCCGGGAACCCCTCGAGGCCGCCATCCGCAGGCGGGAGCGGAAACGCCGTCTCATCGGGATTGACCTGTCGAACCGCCATGGCTGTACGCACCCAACCGGGTGTTTTCCGATGCTTCATTTGCGCTCCCTCGCTGGTGCGGGCAGGCAGCCGGTCGAGGACTCGGCACGCTGGCCCGCTGCAAATTACGAGAGAACGAAGCAGGAACACAAGCCGCGAGGGGTTGTGGCTCGGAGAGCCCGCGACACACTAATTGCTGAACAGGGGCGGTTGCATCGGCAGCCTCAGGGGATCCCCACCTTCAGGCTCTCCATCAAGCACCGGCAACCATTTGAGCGGCTGCTGCGCCACCACCTGGAGCGACCCGTCCGGCAGCGGTCGTTGCAGGGCCTTGGCCTCGCTCCACGGCGCGCGCAACCAGATGTCCCACTCTTCCTCGGTGTTCAGCACCACTGGCATGGCCTTTGGGTGGATCGGCTTCACCTCGGCGTTGGGACTGGTGGTGAAGAAGGCGAAGACGTCGTGATCCATCGGTCCTTCGTCCTTTCGGCGCACCCCATGCCAGGGCGTCCAGAGGCCAGCGAAGAACGAAACAGGCGCGTCCTCATCCAGCGCGAACCAGGCCCAGCCGGTTTTCCCGTCCGCCAGCTTCGTCGGCTCCGAGAAGCGGTTCCACGGCACGAGGCAGCGGTGCTCCGGCCCGAGATAGCCTTTCCAGTCCTCGAACCACGGGTGCCGGACGTTCGTTGTGCCCTTGTTCGGCTTGTCGCTGGCGGGGTCCTTCAACGACGGCAGACCCCAGCGCGCCAGCTTCATCACCCGCCGGTCGTCGGCGAGCGTGCAGATCGGGGCGGTGTAGTCGGGATAGACCCCGTACAGTGGCGGTATGTTGCGAACAGCTCGATCCCAAACGGCGCGCAAGGCCCGCATCGCCTCTTCGTTGGTGGTCATGCTGTAGAGGTTGCACACGGAAATTCTCCCCGCTTTCGGACAATTGGACCTCAAGCCGGGGTGGCGCGCAACTGGACACGGGGTTGCCTTCGCTCGACCTGCAACACTTTCGGTCTGGCCCAGGTCGGTGAGCCCTCGCAGGCGTTGCGCGCTTTGTTCGGAGCGGTCGCGAGCATCGACGGAACAAAGTCGAGGAAATACCTGCGGGCTTAACCTTTGAAATATCCCGCCTCCCCGTGCCGTGCGCAGATCGCGCAGAGGAGACGCTAATGTCCGACACAATAGGAATAGTGGATGGCTGGGAGGTCCGAAGTCGCGAGGACGGCGGCTTCGGCGTTTACGATGGTCACGGCCTGGTTTCTGGCCCGCATTGGTCGAAGACCGAGGCGATCGGCGCCGCGCTGAAGCTGCCACGGTCCATCTCGGTGGCGGCCTATCTGCGCGATCGGCCCTGCAAGGCCGCGTCGAGCTCCGCCCAGCCCGACAGCCGCATCGCGGAATAATCCGTAAACGAGGCAAGGAGCGACGATTCGTGATGGACCCCTACACTTCGATCCCGGCCTTCTTCAGCGTCGCCTTGGTAATCGACTGGCGCAGCTTGAAATAGTCCGGCCAGGGCTCCCGCTCCCTGGCCTTTGCCGCCGCCGTGTCGAGCGTAAAAGCGTTGGCCTGCTTGAGGTCATCGAGTTCGTCCCAGGCCACCGGGACGGCGCAAGGGATGCCGGGGCGGGCGCGGGTGGAGAAAGGTGCGACGGCCGTCGAGCCCCGCTCGTTGCGCAGGCAATCGACGAACATGCGGCCCTTGCGCTTCTCCTTGCGGATGTTGGAGGTGAAGTGGTCAGGCTCGGTCTCGGCCAGATGATCGGCGAGGAAGCGACAGAAAGCCTTCACCTCGGGCCACCGGGCGCGCGGCGTAAGCGGGGCGATGACGTGGATGCCCTTGCCGCCGGTGACCATCGGCACGCTCTCCAGCCCCCATTCCTTCAGCACGCCGCGGATGTGACGGGCGGCGTCGCGGACGTTGCCGAAGTCGAGGCCCTCGTCCGGGTCGATGTCGAAGATGATCCGGTCGGGCTGCTCGAGCTTGTCGATGCGGCTGCCCCAGATGTGAAACTCGAGCGTCGACATCTGCACGCCGCCGACGATCCCGGAGAGGTCGGTGACGTAGAAATGATCCTCCTTCTCACTCTCCTTCAATTCGATCTGCACGTGCTTCAGCGCTTCGGGGAAGCCGCCACTGTCGTGCTTCTGGAAGAAGGGGCGCTGGCCATGTGGGACGCGGACCAGGCTCAGGGCGCGCCGCGCCATATGCGCCAGCATGCGCTCGCCTACGGCCTCGTAATAGGCGACGATTTGACCCTTGGTGACGGTTTCGTCGGGCATTACCGGGCGCGAGGGGTTGGTCAGCTTGACCCCAAGGCGCTCGGCGACGGCGCTTCCCATGTCGTCGGTCAGTTGCATTGAGGCGAGCTTTGCCGCGCGCTTCGGCGCCTTGCCCGAAGTCTTCGGCGCCGTAGCCGTTTCCAGTTTCACCTGCTTGGCCGGCTTGTCCGAGCGCAGGCCGACGAACGAGGGATGGCGGAGGTGGCCGTCGGGCGTCAGTTCGGTGAAGTCGATCTCGGCGACCAGATTGGGCTCTACCCACTCGGCATGCCGCGCAACATCGCGCGGCACCTCAGCAAAAGCGGGCTTGGCGAGAGCAAGGCCATCGAGAGCCTTCTGCAGTTCGCCGGCGCTGTCGGCGTTGAAGCCGGTGCCGACGCGGCCGCGATAGACCAGTTTGTCGCCCTCCCAGGTGCCGAGTAGCAGGGAGGCGAACGTCGCTTTCTTGTCGCTCGGCCGCCAGCCGCCGATGACGAACTCCTGCCGGTTGATGACCTTGATCTTCAGCCAGTCGCGCGTGCGCTCATGGCGGTAAGGAGCCGTTGCGCGCTTGGCAATCACACCTTCCTGGTGCGCGTCGCGCATTGCCGCGAACACCTTCTGGCCATGACCCACAATGTGCTCCGAATACTGCAGCGACGGGCTATCGGCCCGCTTGAGCAGCGTTTCGAGGCGCGCCTTTCGCTCGACCAGCGGCAGCTTGTCGTGGTTTTCCCCGTCCTGCTCGAGCAGGTCGAAGACGAAGTAGACAAGGTCGCCGCCCGAAGACAGCGCGTCCTTGAGGGTGGAGAAATCCGTGCGACCATCCTTTATCGCGCAAATTTCACCGTCGAGGAGCAGCGACCCCTTGGTGAGCTTGCTCAGCGGTTCGACCAGGCGCTTGAACTGTGTCGTCCAGTCATTGGCGTTCCGGGTGTAGAGACGGACTTCAGGGCCGGCGACCGCGGCGACGGCGCGGTAGCCGTCGTATTTCACTTCGAACAGCCAGCCGTCCCCCTCCGGGATCTCATCGACGAGCGTTGCGAGTTGCGGTTCACGAAACTCTGGGAGGATCACGGACTTTCCGCCGGTCCACACCTGCGCGTCGGGCTTGTTTTTCGCCGCCTTCTTTCGCGACTTCAGCCCCTTGGCGATCCCCGCGATGTCCCGACCGGTCTCGACACTGGTGGTGAACTTCTCGGTGAGGGCGTCTTCACCTGAGGCGTGGTTGTCCTTGTGCTTGATCAACAGCCAGTTTTCGCGAGGGCCGTGCCCCGTCTTCTGGTCCCGGCCCTTCATATGGACGAGCACCCACTCGCCCTTCATGCGCTTGCCGTTGAGCTTGAACTTGAGGTCGCCCCCTTCGAGGCCTTCATGCGGATCGCCGACCGGCTCCCAGGTGCCCTGGTCCCACAGCATCACCGTCCCGCCGCCATACTGGCCCTCGGGTATGGTGCCCTCGAACTCACCATAGTCGAGCGGGTGGTCTTCGACGCGAACCGCGAGGCGCTTGTCGGCCGGATCGGCCGAGGGGCCCTTGGTGACGGCCCAGCTCTTCAGCACGCCATCGAGTTCGAGGCGAAAATCGAAGTGCAGGCGAGTGGCATCATGCTTCTGGACGACGAAGCGAAGCTCGCCTGACGGAGCACTGCCCGCGACGCCCGCCGTATCGCCGGAGGGCTCCAACGTGGTCGTGAAATCGCGCTTTTGCCGGTAGTGCTTCAGCTGTTCTTGCGGGGTTACGGCCATTCTTGCTGACTCCTACAAAACCCACCAGCCAACGCTCGGTCGCGCGCCTCGTTCCTGACGCCGGGAAGTCCGCACGTCTCCCGGAAATGCCGGTCGGAACGCGGGGCGCAGGCAGATCGTTTGCACTCCAACTCAGGGGAGATGAAAAATGCCGGCACGTGCTGTTTGGAAGGGGGTCATCAAGATCGCCGAGGTGGTCTGTCCAGTGGCCATGTATACCGCCGCCTCGACCTCCGAGCGCCTCGCTCTGCATCTGGTAAACCGCGACACCGGCAATCGTCTCCGCCGGGTCTATGTCGACGAAAAAACCGACAAGCCCGTCGAGTCCGAGGATCAGGTCAAAGGCTACGAGACCAGCGAAGGCAAGTACGTCGTCCTCGAGCCCGAGGAGATTGCCGCGGCGGTGCCCGACAGCGACAAGACGCTGACGGTTGACGAGTTCATCGCCTGCAATCGCATCGAGCCGACCTACTTCGACAAGCCCTACTACCTGCTTCCGGCGTCCGAAGTCGCTGAGGAGACGTTCGTGCTGATCCGCGAGGCTCTGCGCGCGCGGAAGGCCGCAGCGATCGCCCACACGGTGCTTTTTCGCCGCTTGCGGCCAGTGCTGATCCGGGCTCACCGCAAGGGGTTGATCGCTACCACCCTCAATTTCGACTACGAGGTGCGATCGGCCAAGGAGGCCTTCACCGGCATCACCGCGCACAAGATTGATCCCGAGATGCTGCAGCTGGCCCAGCACATCCTCAAGACCAAGGCTGGCACCTTCCAGCCCGAGAAGTTCGACGACCGCTACGAGGCCGCGCTCAACGAACTGGTGCAAGCGAAGATCAAGGGCAAGAAGATCGTCCCCATCAGGCAGCCCAAGGCGACAAAGAAGAACGACCTGCTGGAGGCGCTGCGTCTAAGCGCCGGCGGCAAGGGCGCTGAAGTCGACAAGCCGGCATCGACGCGCAAGGCAAAGTCCCCGGCCAAAGCCAAACCGGCCAAAGCGAAGGCAAAAGCTCCGGCCCATGCGGTGCCGCTCGCCCGCCGCAAGGCTGGCTAGCTCAGTGGGCCTTCCGCGGCTTCCCCGGCTTGCCTTCGAGACTCTTCTTGAGGGCTGCCATCAGATCGATGACGTTTGACGGGGCAGCCGTCTCGGTATCTTCCTCGGCCTTGGCCCTGGGCTTCTTCCTGGTCGACTGCTTGGCCTTGATGATGTCGAGCAGCTTGTCCTGCACCGGGTCCTTCACCATCGCCTCGGACCAGTTCGTGGTCCGGTCGTCGATCAGCTTTTTGACCATCGACATCATCTTGGCGTCGGGCTTCTCGTCCCTCACACTCTTGAAATACTCGTCCTCGTCCCGGACCTCGTCACCGTAGCGCAGCGTCCACAGAATGATGCCGTTGTCCCAGGGCTGCAGCATCACTGCCCGTTCGCGGTTGCCGAGAACCAGGCGGGAAATCCCGACCACATCGCTTTTGGCCCTGGCCTCGCGGATGACAGTGAACGCCTCGGCGCCGACGTCATCGGCGGGCACGACGAAATAGGGGCTGTCGTAATACACCCACTCGATGGTGTCCGCTTCCACGAACTCATCCACATCGATGGTCCGCACGCTATCGAGCTTCACCGCGTCGAGTTCATCGTCCTCGAGCAAAACGTAGTCGTCCTCGCCCTTCTCATAGGCTTTCACCTGGTCGTCCTGCTCCACCGTGCGATGCGACTCTGCATCCTGATATCGGGTGTAAATCCGATCGCCGGTCTTCCGGTTGATGGTGTGGAACTTCACCCTGCTGCCCTCGGTCGTTGCCGGCGACAGCGTCACGGCGCAGGTCACCAGCGAGAGCTTCAGGTAGCCTTTCCAGTAAGGACGAACAGCCACGGTGACCTCCGAGAATTCAGGTGTCAGGACAACGCGGTGCCGTTGCCGCACGTTCCAGCTCTCGCGCCCTCCTCTCGGCGACGATCAGCCCTTTGGGGTGAGGATTTCAGGAGCACGAAACGGCTTCCGTCCATTGATGGCAGGTTCGAACAGCCATTAGGTATGCCCAGCGCATCGCAATCAGGAGCTTGCAATGAGTCACCCGGGCACGACCGTCGACACCAGTGGCTACGGGCTCAAGCCCGGCGGCTATACCGCTCGCCGCATATCCAGTGCTCTGGTGCCCGATGGTCGTGCGCGCGGCCCGATCTGGGATGCCGCCGAAAGGACCCCACGCTTCGTGGACATGCTGACGGGTGACCCGGCCCCGTTGGCGACCACATCCGCGATCGTGTGGGACGATCGCGCCCTCTACATCGCCTTCTGGGCCGACGAGCCCAACATCGTGGCAACCATGGACGAGCGGGACTCGCTGCTGTTTTTCGAGAACGACCTCGAGATCTTCATCGACGGCGGCGACACCTATTATGAACTCGAGTTCAACGCCAAGGGGACCCTCTACGAGGTGTTCTACATCTGGCGCGATGCCTACGCCCGAGGGGGAAAGTGGGACATACCCCGCTTCGACGTGCTGCAGCCGGGCGCAAGGACGTTCAACGGCGACTTTGCCCTCGACCGCCAAAACTTCTGGACCGGCAACCACCCCCGCGGGCCACGCTGGGCGTTCCTGGACTATGATCTGCCCGGACTGGAAGTCCATGTGCATGTCGATGGCACGCTGAACGACCCGGCGTCCCTTGATCATGGCTGGTCGGCGGAGATCGTCATCCCGTGGAGCGGGCTCACCGATCTCGCCAATGGTCGGTCCCTGCCGCCTCGGCCCGGTGACACCTGGGGCATCTTCATGGGGCGTTTCGAGCAACTGCGAACGCGGGGACCTGCCGAGGTCGCGACAGCCGGCTGGTCAGCGCATCGGTTCGGCGTCGCTGACACCCACGTCCCGGAATGCTTCACCCAGGTGACATTCGTCGCATAGTCAGAGTGTGTGGCCCGAGGACCGGAAAAAAAGGGCGGCGCGGCGAGGGCGCACTGCGACCGTCGTTCGAGGGCGGCCGGGCGTAGCAAAGCGCCATTGGTCAGATCGGTTCGCAGGCGGAGGATCGCTGGCCGAAGGACTCCTCGATGGCCTCGTCGCGCCCAAACCAATCGGCCCAGTCCTCTAGAGACTTTCGAGGCGATGTCTGCGTTGCAGGCTCCAGGCTTATCGAGCCAAGACCTGATTTGTGGGGTATGTTCCCGATCGCAGGGTTCCGGGAATGGGTGCCAGCGCGGCGATGCTCAAGCGACCTGCCGGGTTACACCCAGCAGTTGCTCGAAGGCGGCGCCCGAGATCGGCCGGCCGAACAGCCACCCCTGGCAGACATCGCAGCCCATCGCCGCCAGGATCGCCCGTTGTTCCTCGGTTTCGACGCCCTCGGCCACGGTGACCTTGTCCAGCTGGCGGGCCAACGCCACGGTGCTTTCGACGATGGCTCTGTCGGCGGCGCCAGCCGCCAGCCGGCGCACAAAGCTCTGGTCGATCTTCAACTTGTCGAACTCGAGTTCGCTGAAATAACTCAGCGACGAATAACCGGTGCCGAAATCGTCGATGGCAATGCCCACGCCAAGCCGGCGGATGTCAGCCAGGCGTTGCGCGAGGCAGGGGTCGCCACTGGCCAGCGCACTCTCGGTAATCTCGATATCGAGCCGCCGAGGATCGAACCCGGTTTCAAGCAGGGCGTCGGCCAGTCTCTCGGCTACGTCACTGAGCCGCATCTGGGTCACCGAGACGTTGACTGCCATTCGCCCCGACCATTGCCAGCGCGCCGCTGCCCGGCAGGCCTCGAGGAGGACGAACCGCCCGAGTTCGACGATCAGTCCGTTCTCCTCGGCGAGCGGGATGAATTCGGTCGGCGAGATGGCGCCGAACTCCGGACTGGTCCAGCGCAGCAGCGCCTCCGCCCCAACCAGTTCCCCATCGATTGTTCGTACCTGCGGTTGGAAGACGACCGACAGTTCGTTCCGCTCCACCGCCGAACGAAGCGCGATGTCCAGCTTCCGGCGCCGCTCCAGCGTCATCTCCAAGCCTGCAGTGAACGTCAGCAGGGCGGGTTCCGACGTTGCCGCTGCGGCCTGCAGGGCCAACTCGGCCTCGCGCAGCAGCTGCAGCGCTGTGCTGCCCGGGGCGGGCAGCGCCGCGCCCAGCACCGCATCGACATGCACCATGTGTCCCTCGACTGCCAGCACCGGTTTCACGGCCTGGCGGACCTGCCCGGCCAGTTCGTCGAGCGCGATGGCGGCGTCGCCCGGAGGGATGGCGAAGGCAAATACGTCTCGCTCCAGCACCGCCGCCGTGCCGATGCCGAGCAACTCGAAGCGTCTGGCCACTGCCCGCAGCGCAGCGTCCGCAACCTCGACGCCCAGGGTCGCCCGCACCAGGTCGAGGCGCGTGAGCGCGACGAGAAGAAGCGGCCCCTGCGGCGCACCCTGCAGGTGCTCCAGCAGTCCGATGCGCGATGGCAACCCGGTGACGGCGTCATGGCGGGCAAGATAGATCAGCCTCGCCTCGGCCTGCCGTCGGCGGGTAAACTCCGAGGCCAGGGCTGACCCCAGATGCAGCCCCAGGAGACAAAGCACCGCGACCATGAAGCCGCCCAGTTGGATCGTCACCGCGAACCACGCCTGCAGCACGAAAGACACTGCGACCGCGAGGCAGATCACCCCGGCGGCGACGGCAATCGCCCGACCCGCCCGGTGGACCGGACCAGTCACCGCCCAGAGCAGGGCCAGCGTCAGGGCCAGTATCGCCGCCGGGACCTGCCCGAGTTGCACCAGCGAGCGATTGGCCTTCAGCGTCTCTGCCCCGGCGATCTGCAGCAGTGGTCCGGGGAGCAGGCCGTAGCGCGGCACGAAAAATGTATCCTTCAACTCGATCGCACTCGCACCGACGACGACCTGGCGATCGGCAATCCGGCCGGGATCAACGGCGCCGCGCAGAATGTCTCGCACCGAAATGCGGTCGATGGTCCCGAGGTCGATGCCGAAATCGACGTTGATCTGATCGGGTGGCGGTGTGCCGCTCAGCGCCAGGGCCATCGAGGGAATGCCCCGCGAGGCAGTGCGGATGCTCTCCACCAGGCCATCGGGACGCGGGAGAACGTTCACCAGTGCGCTGTCGGCGTGATCCGCAAACTCGGGGATGGGCTGGTTGAGGTGCAGGGCGCCCATGGCGGCATTGATCTGTTCGAATGCCGCCAGCATGGTGAAGCCGCCAGCCGCCTCGAGCGCGCTCGTAAAGGCAGCGTCGGCCGATGGGTTGGATCGAGCCGAGAAATCGATGTCGAACGCCACGAGCGCGGCGTCGGCTTCCACCAGCTTGTCGAGCAGTTCGGCATGGACCTCGCGCGGCCACGGCCAGACCCCGACTTCGGTGAGAGTGGCGCTGTCGATATTCGCGAAAACCAGGTCGCCGCTTGCCGGACGGGAGAGCAGGTTGAAGCGTGCATCTTCAAGCAGCCGATCGAGCGAATTGAACGCGCCGACGCTGGCCGCGGCAAGCGCCGCAACCACCACCAGTGTTGACAAGCCGATGCGATATGCGAACGCCAAGCCCAGCCCCACCGGTCAACCGCTGGCGCCACGCATTGTGCATGTCACTTACGAGACCGTTCCGCCCTGACTCTGCCACGAGGAGTCCAGCGGGCCATTAACATGGATTGCCGCTCGCGATGATGGTTAAGGCCCGCTTAACCGGCTCGATAGCGGCCTGATCCCCGACCCAGGCGCCGCTTGGTGATCGGCGCATTTCGATGATCGATCTTTGGCGCCCATTAATCCAAAATCGACCAGCGTGGCACCCGTTAACGTTTCAGAAAACGCCGCTCGCGCAAACATTCCTCCCAACAGTGAAGCGTCGCGCTGTCAAGATTCGACCTTTGAGGGGCAGAATGCTCTTGCGTGTATGGCTTGCCGCGCTGTGTTTCAGCGCATTATCGACGATTGCTCTGGCTGACGATTGGGCGGCGGTCAAACTGCGTGGCCAGGTCTTTCAGTTGGTCGACAACGAGTGGCAGCCGCTCAAGCGCGGCGACGTCGTGCCCGACGACCGGGTGCTCCGCACGCTCCGGAACGGCCGGGTGGAACTGCATCGCGACGGCGAAGTCATCTCGCTCGGGCCACACACACAGGTGCAGATCGTTGACCGGACCGGACGGCGCTTCACCACGGTGAAGCAGCATTTCGGTGTGGTGGCGGTCGAAGCCGAGGTGCAGAACGTCGAACACTTTGCGGTGCAGACGCCCTTCGTCGCCGCCGTGGTCAAGGGCACCCGTTTCACCGTCCGTTCCGGCGAAGACTGGTCCAGGGTCGAGGTGCAGCGTGGCCGGGTTGCTGTCGAAAGCGAAATGACGCACGCGACCACCATGGTCTCGGCCGGCCAATCTGCCGCCGCGACCACCACCACAGAGTTGACGGTGACCGGCAGGGGTGAACTGCCTCCCGTCATCGGTGCCAACGGCAAGATCATCCCCAAAGAGCACGGCCACCACAACAAAGCGGGCGACGCAGCCAAGGCGGCGGACAAACTGGCAAAGACGGCCGAAAAGGCCGCCGAAAAAGACACGAAGGCCGCCGAGAAGGCCGCCAATGAGAGCCCGAAGCCCAAAGATAACGCAGCGAAGGGCAGCGGCAAGAAGGGCGACAAATAAGCCGACCGCGGCGAAGAGCGCGGCCCGACTGACGCCGGGGCGCATGTCGGCGATTGCCTTGGCGATCGACGATTCGGTGCTGGCGGCCGGCACCGTGGCGGCACTGAGCAAACTGCATAAAATCGATGGAAAACCTTGTCCGGAAGGTTGAACGTGGCTACAGCGTTAGCGCGAAAGGCAGCTGAGGCCCCCTCGGCTGCCGGATCGGGTGGCCCGGACCATCGGGATTGAGCACTGCCTTCGGATTGATTGTCCTGAGGCCACGCGTCTCGAATCGCGTCGGGGTCACCACCGCTTTCATCTCGCTCCGGGCCCGGCCACACCCGAAGGAATGCCTTACATGACCGCACGAAACCTCTTCCGCCTCACCCTCGCCGGCGGTCTCGCCGTGGCGCTGGCTGCCTGCTCCATGGGGGGCGGCGCGCCGCTGTCCGAAGGGCTGACCACGCCGATGAACCGGCCGGGCGCCCAGTTGAACCGCGTCGAAGCGCTGTTCCTGCTCAACGACTATCGCCGCCAGAACGGCGCCAGTGACCTGCGCGGCGATACGGTGCTCGATTCGACCGCCCAGGCGCTGGCCCAGAACTATGCCAAGTCGGGCGCCCAGCCGACGCTGCCGGCGGGAGCCACCGTGATGCGCCTGTCCGCCGGCTATGCCACCTTCGCCGAAGTGTTCTCCGGCTGGCGTGCCGTGCCGGCAGATGCTGCCGCGCTTGCCAACCAGGGCGTCGGCCGGGCTGGCCTCGGCGTAGTGTACGAACCCGCCTCGGTGAACGGCGTCTACTGGGTGCTGGTGCTTGCCCCCTGAGACCATCGACTGCCGGGGGCTGAAATGCCCCCTGCCCGTCCTCAAGCTCGAAAAGCGGGTTGAAGCTGCCGTGCCGGGCACGGTGCTGATCGTGCTCGCCACCGATCCGATGGCAAAGATCGACATTCCGCTCTACTGCCGCCAGCACGGCCACGCCTGCGAGGCGTCGAGCGAGGATGGCGTGCTGCGCTTCGAGGTAAGGCGGGGAGCGACGCCGTAGGGCGTCCCCGCCTCAATCCACCAGCGCCACCGCTGCCGGCGCCCACTGCGGCCGCGGCCGGGGAATCGGGATATCGACGATCACCCCCAAGTCCGTCGCCGTGTATTCGGCACCGTTGATCTCGTCGGTCAGATAGCTCGGCTGCCCCTTGAGCCCCAGCGGAAAGGCCGCCTCGCGCTCGGCGATGAACTGCTTGGCCTGCTTGCCGCAGATCTGCGCCCGCATGTTGACCGGCTCGGCCTCGATGTTGGGCAGTTGCACCACGCTTCGCCCGGTGCCGCCCACCGACCCGGCGAGACCCTTCAGCACCAGTTCGGCGGCCATTTCGTTGCGCTCGCGCGCCGACGATCCGCCCAGCACCACGACCAGCAGGTTCCGCCCATCGCGGCGGACCGTGGCGACGATGTTGAGGCCCGAGGCGCAGATATAGCCGGTCTTCATCCCGGTCGTGCCCTGGAAGTGCTCCAGCAGGCCGTTGTTGGACTCGTGGCTCGCCTTGCCCAGCCGCACCCGCTCGGTCGAGAACATGTCGAGATACTGCGGATAGTCGCGGTGGATGTAGAGGCCGAGCATGGCCAGGTCGCGCGCCGAGGTGACCTGCGCCCCGGCACTGAGGCCGTTTGGATCGACGAAATGCGTGGCGCTGAGGCCCATGGCCGCGGCCATCTGGTTCATCTCGGCGACGAATTCTTTTTCGCTGCCCGACACCGCTTCGCCGATCGCCACCGCCAGGTCATTGGCCGATTTGACGATCAGCACGTAGAGCGCGTCGCGCAGCGTGATCGATGAACCGATGGCGAGGCCCGACTTGGATGGCGCCTGGTTCCAGGCGTTGCGCGACACCTTGATGGTGCTGTCGAGGTTGATCCGGCCGGCCTTGATGGCCGCGAACGCCACGTAGGCGGTCATCATCTTGGTCAGCGACGCGGGATGCCAGGGCTGCCCGGCCTCCTCGGCATAAAGGACCTCCCCGGTATCCATGTCGACCAGCAGGCGCGGGTTGGCACTGGCCGGCCAGGACGCCAGCAGCGTTGCAATTATCGTCAGCAGGGCGATGAGTACGGCCGCTTTTGGCCGGCGAGCTTGCGCGAACAAGGCGCCTCCGGATGCAGTTGCTGGAGCGGCCTGCTTCTAGCAACCGGAGGCGCGGTGCTCAATGACCGATGTCCGAGGTCAAAGGATTTTGAACCCGCCGGCGACCTCAGGTCAGATCCGGCAGGTTCCTCGCGCTCGACCACCGGTGAAACAGCGTCCGCCTCGGCTCCGGCAGCGGCTGCTCGAGCAGGTCCACCGACGCCATGCCGTCGATGCGAAAGCTGCGATAGTCCTGCCTCAGCGTGCACCAGGCCACCAGCGTCTGGTGGCGGTCGAAATAGCCCAGCGCCACCGGCCACACCGTACGCTCGCTCAGCGTGCCGGACTTGTCGCGATAGGCCAGCCACACCTGCCGCTCCTCGCGCAGCGCCCGGCGGAGTGTGCCGAGGACTCGATCTTCGGGCGCGTCGCCCGAGCGCGGAATGACGAACAGGCCGATCGAATTCATCTCGTCGCGCAGCGCCTTCGGCAGCACTGCGGCGATCTTGGCCGAAGCGTCACGGGCGGTGGCCGCCATCTCGCTGTCCGGCCCGTAGATCAACCCGCGCAGCCCCAGCACCAGCGCCTCGAGCTCCTCGTCGCTGAACATCAGCGGCGGCAGGAAGTGCTCCGCGCGAAGCTGGAAGCCCACCCCCGGCTCGCCGTCGATCGCCGCGCCCATCGACTTGAGCGTCGCCAGGTCGCGGTAGACCGAGCGCAGCGATACGCCCATTTCGCCCGCCAGCATCTGCCCGCTGACCGGCGCGCGCCGGCGCCGCAGCGCCTGCATGAGGTCGAGCAACCGTTCGGAGCGCTTCGCCATCTAGCCGGTCGATGCTGACAAAATCGGGTCTCCCGTCGCGCTAGCGCTCTGCCATCGCCAGCAAGGAGAAAACCAGATGCCGAAGATCGTGACCATCCTCACCGAAGGCTTCGCGGATTGGGAGACGGCCCTGCTCAACGCCGTCGCCCGATCCTACTACAATGTCGAAACCCACTACGCGACGCCGGGCGGCGAGCCCGCCACCTCGTCCGGCGGCTTGCGCGTGATGCCGGACCTGGCGGCTGAAGCCGTCCAGCCCGAGGCCTTCGACGCGGTGATCGTCTGCGGCGGCACGGCGTGGCAGTCCGCTACCCCTCCCGACGTCGCCGCGTTGCTGCAGGCCACCCGGCAGCGAGGCGTACTGCTCGGGCTTATCTGCGACGCGACCTGGGCGGCGGCCAAGGCCGGCATCCTCGATGACGTGCAGCACACCTCGAACGGGGTCGGCCACCTCGATCCGACCGGCTACCGCGGCAGCGCGCTCTATCGCGACACGGCCGGGGCTGTCGCCGACCACCGGATCGTCACGGCGGCGGGCACCAGCCCGGTCGCCTTCATGACGGCAGTGATGGAAGGCCTCGGCCTCGCCAATGACGACCTCAGCTACTATGTCGGCCTGCACGCGGCCCAGTACAAAGCCGCCTGATCCGGTCACGCCGGGCGCGGGGTCTCGACCTCGCGCCGGCGTAGCCCGGTTTCAGGTCTCCGGCGCTTTCCGGTTCGCCTCGAACCCCTGCCAGCCCTCGCGTTCGTAGGTGTCGCGGCGGCTGGCAATGTCGGCACCACCGGCATGGCGGAGGATTGCCATCCCCGCCTCGGCATGGGCGTCATCCACCCGCGCCGAGACCACTGCGCCGCCCCGGCGCACATTCTCGGCGAGGACCTCGGCATCGGCCTCCGGGATGTCGTCATGCGTCATGGCGCTGACGAGGCCCGCTGTCGCCGCACCCACCCCCGCGCCGGCGATAGCCCCCACCGCGGTCGCAATCAGCCAGCCGCCCGCCACCACGGCGCCAAACCCCGGAATAGCCACGATTCCCAGCCCGGCGAGCAGCCCACCGGCAGCCCCGAGCCCGGCGCCGATTTCGCCACCCATCGTCGTGCGGCCTTCAACCTCGTCGACCTCGACGGGTTCGTCGGTCGCGCCGGAAACAAGGCCGATATCCGCGCTGTGCATGCCGGCCTCGTCCAGCAGGCGCACGGCCTGACGCGCGTGCTCGTAGGTGTCGAACAGTCCGGTAATCGTCTGAATGGTGACCTCCCTGAGGGGATTCGTGCTCGGCCCAACCATAGCAGATGATCGGCCGGCACGCCCTCTACGCAAACGGCCTGCTGCGCCCACGCGTTCCGGCTCAGGCGCCGAGCCACATCCGCATCGCGAACACCACAAGCACCCCACCCGCCATCGCCGCGAACAGGTTGCGCGTGCCGACATAGATCAGCGTCACCGCCACCGCGGCGACCGTCTCAGCCGGCAGGAACGCCTCGGCAAGGCTGCGTCCCGGTGCGACCGCCAGAACCGCCGGCGCCACCAGCGCCGCGAGCACCGCGCCCGGCACATGCTTCATCCAGCTGGCGACGAACCCCTGCGTCGGCAGCCGGTCGGCGAGCAGCATCCCGGCCGCCCGGATGCCATAGGTGACCGCGGCCATGCCGAGGATGGTGAGGAGCGCCTCAAGCGACATGCCGCGCCCTCCACTGGTCGGCCAGCGCCCCCGCGAGGCTGCCGACGATGCCGCCGAAAATGATGTACCACTTGCCCTCGATGACGCTTGCCGTCAGCAGCGCCGCCAGCGCCCCGACCAGCCACGGCACGATATCCGTCCGGCCCTTCCACATGCCCAGCAGCAGCGCGATGAAGGTGGCGGTGAAGGCGAAATCGAGCCCGTATTTCACCGGATCGTCGATGAAGGCACCGACCACCCGGCCCAGCAGCGTTGAGCTCACCCAGTTCAGCCAGCTGAGCACTCCGGTGCCCACGAGAAACGCCACGCTGCCGCCGCCCTTCCGCATCTCCGCCATCGTCATCGCCCACTGCTCGTCGGAAACGAAGAACACCGCGGCAAAGGCCCTGGGTCGCGATACCCCGGCCAGCAGCGGCCGGAGCGTCGCCGACATCAGCAGCATGCGCAGGTTGACGATGGCGGTGGCGGCAACGATCGCGACGATCGGCAGCGATCCCGGCGTCCAGCTGTCGAGGGCCACGAACTGGCTCGACCCGGCAAACACCAGCCCGCTCATCAGCAGCACTTCGAGCACGCTCATGCCCTTCTGCCCCGCCAGCACGCCCCACACCACGCCATAACTGGCAATGGAGATGGCGACCGGAATGAACAGGGTGACACCGAGCCAGAACTGGCTGCGGGCGGAAGAAACGGGACGATCCATGGGCGCCGAGCCTACCCGATCCCGCTCGCCCGCAGCGATGATATTTGGCGATCATCCCCATCAGCCGCTGTGATCGTTAGCATGCTAACTGCCCGTTGACCCACGTTCGGGGCGGGCGTATTGAGACGGCCGAGCGCCATATCCCATCCGTGCCCAGACCCGCCAGCATCGCATTTTCGATGTGAAGTGGCCCGACCGCAGTCCTCCCGGGCTGCCTTCGCTTCGGGGTCGGCGCCCGCGACACTCAGGGATACGAAAGACCAGCATGATCGACTTTTCGCGCCCGCTCTGGCAGCGCTTCCTCGTCTTCCTCTTGCCGCTGATGCTCAGCAATATTCTGCAGAGCCTCTCGGGCACCATCAACTCGGTCTATATCGGCCAGATGATCGGCACGCACGCGCTGGCCGCCATCTCCACCTTCTTCCCCGTGATGTTCCTGCTGATCAGCTTCGTCATCGGGCTGGCCTCCGGCGCCTCCATCCTGATCGGCCAGGCCTGGGGCGCCAGGAACCTCAAGAAGATCAAGGAGGTGACCGGCACTACCCTCACCGTCGGCTTCCTCATGGGCTGCGTCATCGCCCTGTTCGGCGGCTTTTTTGCGCGTGACATGATGGCCCTGCTCGGCGCGCCGGCCGAGGTGCTGGACATGTCGGCCAGCTATGGCCGCATCATCCTCTTGGGCATGCCGGGCTTCTTCATCTTCCTCATCGTCACCTCGATGCTGCGCGGCGTCGGCGATACCGTCACCCCGCTGTTCTCGCTGGTGCTGTCGATCCTTGTCGGCCTCGTCGTCACCCCGGCGCTGATCCAGGGCTGGTTCGGCCTGCCCCGGCTCGGCGTCGATTCGGCGGCTGTCGCCTTCATCGCCGGCTTCATGCTGGTGCTGGTGTTCCTGTTCTTCTGGCTGCGCTTCAAGAAAAGCCCGATGGCGCCCGATGCCGCACTGCTCGGCGCCCTCAAGGTCGATTTCAAGCTGCTCGGCATGATCCTGAAGCTCGGCATCCCGGCGGGCATCGCGATGATCGTGGCGTCGCTCTCGGGCCTGGTGATCGTCGGCATCGTCAACCGCTTCGGCGTCGAAGCTACGGCGGCCTATGGCGCGGTCAACCAGGTGCTGAGCTATATCCAGTTCCCGGCCATGTCGATCTCGATCGCCGCATCGATCTTCGCCGCCCAGGCGATCGGCGCCCGCCGCTTCGACGAGGTGGAACGCGTCACGCGAACCGCGCTGCTGATGAACCTCATCATCACCGGCGGCCTGGTGCTGCTCGCCTATGTCGGGTCCGAGTATCTGATCCGCGCCTTCATCACCGACAACGCGGTGGTCGAAGTGGCAGAGCGGCTGCTGCACATCGTGCTGTGGAGCTGCATCATCTCGGGCTGGGGCACCACCTTCTCGGCCGTGATGCGGGCCTCTGGCGACGTCTGGATCCCGATGGTCCTGTCGCTCGCCGCCATCCTCTGCGTCGAGGTCCCGGCCGCCCTGATCCTGAGCAATATCTACGGCCTCGACGGCGTCTGGATCGGCTACACCATGAGCTTCTCCGCCCTGCTGCTCCTCCAGGCGACCTACTACTACGTCGTGTGGCGCAAGAAGAAGATCACCGCGCTGGTCTGAACTGGCACCATCCTGCCAGCATCGCCTTCTCCCCCTGTGGGAGAAGGTGGCGGCAGCCGGATGAGGGGTGGCTTCAAGTGTCACCGAGGCGGCAGCGTGCCGTCAACAACCCCTCATCCGCCGTTCGGGCACCTTCTCCCACAGGGGGAGAAGGCGAAAGAGCCGCGTCCATCAAGCCACTGTTGCCTCCCCTTTGAGGGAGAGGGTGGCCGCGCGGCGGCCAGGTGAGGGGACGATCAGCGGATATGCTCCTCCATCCACCTCACCGCAAACTCCACCATCTCCGCCGCCGGCACCAGCACCGACCCGGCCTCCCCAACCACCCCGCGCCGCCCCTCGCCCGTCGCGAGGAACGCCTCGACGATCGCCGCGAAATAGTCCTCCGCCATCCCGTCCGGCGCGTTCGACGTGTCGAACTCCTCGAACCAGCGCCAGGTCGACACGCCATCCACCAGCAGCGGCGCCTCGTAGCGCACGGTCCGCTTGTTGGGGAAGTTCGCGAGGTGCTCGGCGTGATGCAGCAGCGTCATGTGGTCGAGGGTCGCGCCAACCATCAGCACCTTGCCCTTCGCCTCGACCAGCTTGCCGAGCGGCGATTGCGGGCCGTAGCCGTAGTCGAGCGCATGGTCGGCGACGAACCAGGCCGCCCTGCCCCCGATCGCTGCCATCGAGGCACCAGGGTTGCCGCTGCGCCGCGCCCCGGGCGTCGTCCGCAGCATCTCGGACCAGAAGCCGTTGTCCCTCGTCGCGCGCGAACGCTCCGGGTCGAAGGCGGGGACATCCTCGCGCCAGTCCAGATAGTCGCGCCCGAAATCCTCGAGCTGCCAGTCGGTATAGCCAAGCACGGTGCCCTCGGCCCCGACCACGTCCAGCATCGCCGTGAGGATGGTGTCCGGCCCGCCGATCACGCGACCAACCTGTCGCAGCGCCGCATGCACCAGCACGGCATCGCCGGGTTCAAGCCCGATGGCACGCAGATCAGCCGCGAGGCTGGTCCGCGTTGCCGTCACCGCGTCGCACCCGCATAGCGGCGCTCGGGCGGATGCTGGTCGGCGCTGTCGGTATGGATCGCGTCATACTCGCGCCGGGCGATGCCGACGTCGTGCTGATGCGTGCTGGCCCAGTTCCATAGCGCATCGAGCGGCTCGGTGAGGGTGCGGCCGAGATCGGTGAGCTGATACTCCACCCGCGGCGGAATCTCGGGATACACCGTGCGCGTCACCAGTCCGTCGCGCTCGAGGTTGCGCAGCGTCAGCGTCAGCATGCGTTGCGAAATGCCGCCGATGGCATTGCGCAACTCGTTGAAGCGCATGGTCTTGCGGGTCAGGTACCCGACAATCATCACGCTCCACTTGTCGCCGATGCGATTGAGGATATCCCCCATCGCATTGCAGGTCTCGACCTTGTCCGGAGAACCGAGGGCCATCGGAAATGTCTTTCAGTGAACTCTGTTGGTTCCCAATATAGTCACGGTTACCAAAAGGCACTAGTGGCCGTCAGGTGAAGCGGACGGCCCCGATATGCGGCAGGTTGCGGTTGCGCTGCGCGTAGTCGATGCCGTACCCGACGACGAAGCGGTCCTCGATCTCGAAGCCGATCCACTTCGCCTTCACTTCGATCTCGCGGCGCGACGGCTTGTCGAGCAGCGCGCACACCTCGATGCGGCGCGGATGACGCGTGTTGAGGATGTCGAGCACATGCCGCAGCGTGTAGCCGGTATCGACGATATCCTCCACCACCAGCACGTCACGCCCCTCGATTTCGCCGCGCAGGTCCTTGAGAATCCGCACCTCGCGGCTCGACTCCGTCGAGTTGCCGTAGGACGAGACCTCGAGGAAATCCACCTCCACCGGCAGGTCCAGTTCTCGCACCAGGTCGGCGATGAAGATGAAGCTGCCGCGCAGCAGCCCCACCACCACCAGCTTGTCGGTGTCGGCGTAATGTTCGGCGATCTCGCGCGCCAGCCCCTCGACCCGCGCCGCGATGGCCTTGGCCGAGATCATCTCGTCGATCACGTAGGGCTTGCCGGTCATTTCGTCTTGCCTCCTGCAAACGCGGCCGCCGCCGCTTCGATCGCGCCGCGGCCATGCGGAATATCCAGCGCCGAGAGCCCGGCTTCCATCGTCGCCAGCGTGCCCAGCACCATGTGGGCGTTGACGTGCCCCATATGCGCGACCCGCAGGTAATCGTCGTAACCCGGCTCGCCCGGCATCGCCATGCCGAGCCCGATGCCGAGCGTCACGCCGGCTTCGGTCTCGAGCCACTTGCGCAGCGCCCCCGCGCCGGCATTGCCGATCCGCGCCGCCGTCACCGAGCGGCCCCGATGCCGTGCGTCCGCCATGTTCATGGCTATGGCGTTGCTGCCAGCGCCCCAAGCATCGAACGCCGCCCACACCGACCGCGCCAGCCGGTCGTGCCGCGCCCACACGGCCTCGATCCCCTCCTCGTCGAGCATCATCGTCAGCGACTCGCGCAGCCCGAAAAGGTGCGCCGTCGGCGCCGTGCCACCGAAGAAGTGGTAGAAATGCTCGCCGAGACCGCGCAACTGCCAATCCCAGTACGGCGTCCTGAGGTCCGAGTTGCGCCCCGCCTCCAGCGCCTTGTCCGAGAACCAGACGAATGCGAGCCCCGGCGGCAGCATCAGCCCCTTCTGGCTCGCGCCCACCACCACATCGATGCCCCAGTCATCCATCCGCAGCGTATCGCAGCCGATCGAGGCGATCGCATCGACGGCGAGCAGCGCCGGATGCCCCGCCGCGTCGATCGCTGCCCGCACCGCCGCAATGTCACTCAGCGCCGACGACGCCGTGTCGACCTGCGTCATCAGCACGGCCTTGATCGCATGCGCCTTGTCGGCCGCGAGCGCCTCGGCGATCCGCTGCGGATCGACCGGCGACGACTTGCCGAAATCCATCACCTCGACATCGACGCCCATTTTCCGGGCCATCTCGGCCCAGCCGAGCCCGAACACGCCCGTCGCCGCCACCAGCGCCTTGTCGCCGCGCGAAAACATGTTGGTGAACGCCGCTTCCCACGCCCCATGGCCGTTGGCGATGTAGATGGCGACATGGTGCTTCGTCATCGCCACGCGCTTCAGGTCGGCGACGATGCCGTAGGTCGCCTCGACGATCTCGCCCTCGTAGATGTTGGGTGAGGCACGGTGCATGGCGTTGAGCACGCGATCGGGCACCACCGAAGGCCCCGGAATGGCGAGGTAGGTGCGGCCGGAACTGTAAGCCATCTCAGTTCCCCCAGTAGTCGGGGTCGAGCAGCCGATCGTTGGCCCAGGCCTCGATCAGCGCCCCCGCGATCGCCCCTGGCCGCGGCTTGTTGATCGCCGGATGCGTGCCGGCAAGGATCTGCTTCACCTCGTCGCGGCTGACCCAGCGCGCATCCTCGAGTTCCACCGGATCGATGGTGATCGCGTCGCTCATCGCTTCGCCATAGCAGCCGAACATCAGCGACATCGGGAACGGCCAGGGTTGCGCCGACACGTAGCGCACCGGTCCGACCTTGATTGCGCTCTCCTCGAACACCTCGCGCCGCACCGCCGCCTCGATCGATTCGCCCGGCTCGACGAAACCGGCGAGCAGCGAATACATCCGCTCCGGCCACACCGGATTGCGCCCCAGCAGAAGCCGGTCGCCGTGCACGATCACCATGATCACCACCGGATCGGTGCGCGGAAAATGCTGCGTGCCGCATTGCGGACACTTCCGCACCCAGCCGCTGCTCTCGACCGCACTCGGGGCGCCGCAATTGGCGCAGAACCGGTGCGCCGAGTGCCACTGCAGCAGCGCCTTCCCGGTCGCCACCACCTCGCCATCAAGACGCGACAGCGAGGGCATCAGCCCGCGGATTTCGGCGAACTTCGCCCCCGGCAGGGCAGGATGCACCTGCTGGCTTTGGTCGACGAACTGCCCGATGGTCGTCGCGTCCTCGATCGGCGTCCACAGCGAGATATCGGCGGCGAAGATCGGCCCGTCCGGCGTCAGCCCGACAAAGATCGGCGCCTCGCGACTGTCCGACAGCGCCGGATGCTCGAGCACCACCGGATGCGGCCTGCCCTCGGCATCGGCGAGCAGCTTGCCCTTCCAGAACACCAGCGTCCGCGCCCGCGGATCCTGCTTCGCCGTATCGCCAGCGCGCAGCGGAGCAGCCCGGTCGAGTTCGCCGGGGTGAAAGGCATATGCATAGTCCAAGGCAGCACCTGCGGAGTTTGTCGCAACCGGTTTAGGAGCAAGCCGACATGGGAGCAAGATCGAACCGCCCCTGTCGGCGATTCTGGCAATCCACCCCGGAAACCGCTATGCTGGCACCATGGCGAAAGCTGAAGAAACGTTGACCGACGACGAGGTTGCCGAAGCGCGGGAGCGCCGCCTCGTTGCCGCGCATCTGCAGGCCATCGAGAACAGCCCGGCGACGGCCGAGGACACGGCCATGTTTGAGATGTTCGAGCGTGAACGCTGGTCGCACGACAGGCGCCTTGCCTACATTCTTCGCCGAGCGAAAGAGGCTGCGATGATCCACGCGGCGGAATGAGCGATACACAATACTGCTATCCTCCCGACTTCTCCGTCCTCCGGAACAAGCTTGGCATCAGGGATGCTGACCAGCTTGAGATATTCGAACGTCGGCTTAGCATGCAGCGCATCGCCCAGGGCGCGCCGACGGGCGACTTCGACCTCAGGCACCTGCGCGCCATCCATCGCCACCTCTTCCAGGACGTCTACGACTGGGCCGGCGAGCTTCGCACCGTGGAGATTGTCAAGGGCGGAAGCCAGTTCCAGTTCCAGCGCTTCATCGGAGCCGAGATGGCCGACGTGCACCGTCGGCTCGTTGAGAGCAGCTTCCTGCAAGGCCTGAGCCGCGATGATTTCGCTGGCGAGGCGGGCGTGATCATCGGCGACGTGAACTACGTCCATCCGTTCCGCGAAGGCAACGGGCGCACGCAGCTGCTCTACCTCGAGCAACTCGCGTCCCGCGCCGGTCATCCATTCGCGTTGCGCCGGATTGACGGGAATCGCTGGATGGAGGCGTCACAGGCCTCGCACGGCGGCGACTACGCCCGAATGGCCGAATGTATCCGCCACGCAGTGGAAGCCTCGAATATCTCCTAGCTTCCCGCAGCTCGGCTATGCCCAGCCCGTCTCGCCCTTGTAGCGGTGCGCCTCCAGGAAACCCGGGTCGAGGTCGACGCCCAGGCCCGGCGCATTCGACACCTGCATCTTGCCGTTCTTCACCAGCAGCGGGTTCGGCACCGCCCATTCCAGCCGGTCGGCCCGGCGGGTGCATTCGATGCGGGGGCAGTTGAACACCGAGGCTGCCAGCTGCTGGCTCGCCGCGTTCATCAGCAGGCCACTGACATTGTGGAGCGTGATCGGCGTGCGGTAGAGCGCCGCGAGGTCGGCGATCTTCTTGGTCCCTGTAATGCCGCCCGACGAGATGATGTCGGGCTGCAGGCAATCGACCGCCTGGTGCTGCAGGAACGGCAGCGCGCCTTCGGGCAGCTCGATGTTCTCGCCCGTCATGATCGGGATGGTCGTCGCCTTGCGCAGCGCCAGCCAGTTCTCGGAAAAGCCCGGCTGCAGCGGGTCCTCGTAGTAGATCGGTTTGATCGCTTCGACCGCCTCGGCCACCGCGATGGCGCTCGGCGTATCGAGTTCGTTGTGGCAGTGGACGATGATGTCGATCTCGTCGCCCAGGTGCTCGCGCGCCAGCTCGTACGAGCGGCGGATCTTGCGGATGTCGCCCGGCGACAGGCTCGGCGTGTATTCCTGCATCTCGACGCCGATGGCATCATGGATATCGACCTTGAAGGTCCTGAACCCGTGCGGGTCGGCCTTGAGGTTGGCCGCCGCTTCGGCCCAGGCGCCCGCGTCCGTCAGGTCGAAATGCGGGCAGTGCGAGTAGAGCTCGAGTTCGGTCCGCATCGCCCCGCCGAGCAGCTTGTGCACCGGCTGGCCGAGCAGTTTCCCCGCCAGGTCCCACAGCGCCATGTCGAGCCCCGAGCACACCATGATGTGCGCCGGCCGCTGCCGATAGGCGTAGAACATGTTGTGGTGGTGCACGCCGATATCAAGCGGGTCCTTGCCCACCAATTGCAGGTGCGGCAGCCGCGCCCCGCCCTTGCCGTGAGTGAGTATCGAGGCGCGCACCAGGTCGCCATCGAGGTCGCCGCACTCGCCATAGCCGGAAATCCCGGCATCGGTGTCGATCCGGACGAGGCAGAATCCGCTGTCGAGCCGCATGGCCTTGATGTCGGTGATGGTCGCCTGCCCGCGGTCGGCGGTGGAAAGATGTGCAGTCATTTCGGCTCGGTTCCCTCGTGTCGAAGGGTTCTATAGCCGGACTGTGGGAATGATGGGAGGCTTGTGCTTCCCTCCCGCGCCCTTCTGGTTCTAACATTGGCCGGCATGGAGGGTGACATGGTCGGATATCTGGGCACGGCGCTGCGCCGGATCGGGGCAACTCTTGCAGTGGCGCTGGCACTGGCCCAACCCGCGCTCGCCGATGACGTGTTGCGCCTGCCGGACATCGGCAACATGGCGGATTTCCGTGGGCAGAACGGCGCGACCGGGACGTTCAAGGTCACCGGAGCGCTCGACGGGCGGGTCTTTGGAACGGGTATCTACACCGACGACTCGGATGTCCCGACTGCGGCCGTCCATGCCGGGCTTGTCGGCGTGGGCGAGACGCGAAACCTGACGATCAAGATCCTCGCCGGCAAAGCCAGCTATCAGGGATCGTCGAGCCATGGCATCGTCTCCTACGACTTCGGCCAGTGGGTGGGCAGTTACATGTTCCTCGACGCCCCGGCCGTGGAGCAACCGGCCGGCGTGATGCCTGATCCGGGCAACCTGCGCGGGTTCCGGGGCCAGGTCGGCCAGATGCTGAGCTTCTCGGTCACCGGGGCGATCGGTGGATCCCTATATGGCGACGGCATCTACACCGACGATTCACGGCTGGCCGCGGCGGCGGTGCATGCCGGGGTGCTCGGGCTCGGCGAACAGGGCACTGTCGCGGTGATCATCATGCCGGGGCAAGCGCACTATGCCGGCGCACGCCGCAACAATGTCGCTTCAGGCGACTACGGGGCCTGGGATGGGAGTTTCCGGTTTGTCGGAACGCCGGACGTTCCCGCGGGCATACCGCCCGATCCGGGCAACATGTCGGACTATCGCGGCTTCAACGGCAAAGTCCTGCAGTTTTATGTGGTCGGCAATGCCGGCGGTTCCGTCTATGGCGACGGGATATACACGGACGATACGCGCATCGCGGCCGCGGCCATCCACGCCGGCATCCTGCGGGAAGGCGAGGCCGGCGTGGTCCAGATCCAGGTTCTGCCCGGTCAGGACCAGTATGCCGGGGCTGAACGAAACGGCGTCACGTCGCTGCCCTATGGGACGTGGTTCGGCAGCTACACCTTCGTGCAATAGCGGACCGGGCAGACGGGCGGTCAAGGCCGCCCGGTGACCGCAGCCTGCCCGTCGAGGGCCGCGGTTGCTTGGGCGTCAACCCGACCCGACAACACCAGCGACGCGCCGGGCTACGATTAAATCGCTGCCCCGTGCACTGGTTCAACGCAGGATTTTCGACAGAAACTGTCGCGTGGCGTCGTGGCCGGGGGCGCTGAAGAATATCTCGGGCACGGCGTTTTCGACGATCATGCCTTCGTGCATCAGGATTATCCGGTCGGCGGCGGCGCGGGCGAAGCCCATCTCGTGGCTGACGACGATCATGGTCATGCCTTGATCGGACAGGCTGACCATCACGTTCAACACTTCACTGATCATCTCGGGATCGAGCGCCGAGGTCGGCTCGTCGAACAGTAGAGCCCGTGGCCGCATGGCGAGGGCTCGGGCAATCGCGATACGCTGCTGCTGGCCGCCGGACAGTTGCTGGGGATAGGCATTGATCTTCTCGGGCAGGCCAACCCGCTCAAGCAGTTCTTTTGCATATTCAGTGGCGGCCTTGCGGCTTTCGCGCCGCACATGCACCGGCGCGGCGATGATGTTCTCGAGCACCGTCAGGTGCGGAAACAGATTGAACTGCTGAAACACCATGCCCATTTCCTGGCGCTGTTGCGCCAGTTGGGCCTCCTTGAGAGGAATGCGCTTTCCGGCGCGCTCCTCGTAGCCCACCAGTTGGTCACCCACGAAGATGCGGCCGCTGTCGATGGCCTCAAGGTGGTTGATGCAACGCAGCAATGTGCTCTTGCCGCTGCCGGACCGCCCGGCAATGACCACGACTTCGCCTGCATCGACATCGAGGGAAACGTCGCGGAGAACAAGGTTGGTGCCGAATGACTTCCGCACCTGTTCGATGCGGATCAGCGGGCTGGGTGCTGCGGCGCTCATCGCGACACCGCTTCGGTCAGGGTGTCGCCGCGGGTCGGGGTGCTGGCGGGATCGTGACGGCCGTCGAATGGCCGGTCATAATGGCTCTCGATGCGCCGCTGCACAAATCCCCAGGCAGTGGTCATCGCCAGATAGTAGATGGCGGCCACCAGATACACTTCGAGCACACGAAACTCGACCTGGGCGAGCTGTTGAGCCCGGCGTAGCAGTTCCTCCATGGAAATCACTGAAACGAGCGAGGAGGTCTTGAGCATGCCAAGGAACTGGTTGCCCAGCGGTGGAATGATGACGCGAGTGGCCTGTGGCAGCACGACAATGCGCATCACCTTGCTGTAGGTCATCCCCAACGCCTGCGCGGCGTCGTGCTGGCCGCGGCTGACCGAGGTGATGCCGGCACGCATGATCTCGGCGAAATAGGCGCCCTCGTTCAGCGCCAGGCCGATCAGCGCCGATTCCAGCACGCCAAGCCGGATGCCGAACTGCGGCAGGCCTGCGTAGATGATGACCAGTTGCACCAGCAGCGGCGTGCCGCGCCATAGCCAGATGTAGAAGCGGGCAATCCCTTGCAGTGCCAGATGCCGCGACATCCGCATCAGCGCAGCGATGAACCCGAGGACGATTCCCACGATCATCGCAATGACGCTGATCCAGATGGTCGTCCAGGCTCCCGCGAACATGTACGGGCTGATGAGATACTCAAAAAAGGACGGCCAACTCCAGATCATCAGTCAGTGATCTCC
>CAIMLX010000250.1 GCA_903842455.1 uncultured Hyphomicrobiales bacterium
ACGAGGTCTCCTACGATCCGGTCGATGTCGAGTTCACCGGTCTTGAAGTCTCGGGCATGGGCGCGCTGCCCACTCCGACCATTCGTATCGCCAACACCGATGGCATCTGGCAGGCGCTGATCAACACCTATGGCGACCTTGAGGGCTGCACGATCTACCGGCAGCGCACCCACAAGCGCTTCCTCGACACCCAGCCCGACGCGGATCCGCTGGCTTTCTACGGGCCCGACACCTTCAAGATCGAGCGCAAGGTCAGCGAGAACCAGGTCTTCATCGAATGGCAGCTGTCGGCCGCCATCGATCAGGAAGGCGTGATGCTGCCGCGCCGCGTCGTCGTGCGTGACACCTGCCTGTTCCGCTATCGCGCCTGGAACCCGGGCACCGCCAGCTTCGACTACACCGATGCCGTCTGCCCCTATGTCGGCAGCCAGTCCTACGACATCAACGACCAGCCGGTAGCCAGCGGCGCCAATGACGTGCCCAGCCGGCGCAAGACCTGCTGCACCACCCGCTTCGGCGCGGGTAACCCGCTGCCCTTTGGCGGCTTTCCTGGTGTGCAGAGGAGCCGCTGATGCTGAGCGCTGACGTGATCCATGCGGCTCAGGCGCACGCCCGCGCCGAGTATCCGCGCGAGAGCTGCGGCCTCGTCGTTGATGGCACCTACCGCCCGATGGCGAACCTGGCTGAGGATCCGACGAAGAACTTCCGCATCGCGCCGGCCGCCTGGATGATGAACAAGATCGAGGCCGTGCTGCACTCGCACCCCAACGGCCCGTTCTACCCCTCCAAGACCGACATGGAAGGCCAGCTGCAGAGCCAGGTGCCATGGGGCATCATCGCGCTCGACGATGAACGCGTTGGCGAGGCCCTGATGTGGGGTGACAGCCTGCCGATCAAGCCGATCCTCGGCCGCGAGTTCATGCACGGCATCACCGACTGCTACTCGACCCTGCGCGACGTGTTCCGCCTGGGCCGCGAGAAGCTCCTCGAGCAGGATATCGCCGGCTGGCCGCTCGATCCGATCGTGTTGCCCGAAGTGCCGCGCGACGACTGCTGGTGGGATGGCGCGGACGATCTCTACGCCGCCCATTTTAGCCAATTTGGCTTTCGGCCGATCAGTGTCGACCAGGCCCGCGGCGGTGACGTCTTCCTGATGAAGATGCGGTCCCAGAAGTTCAACCATGCTGGCGTCCTTACCGACGAAGGCCTGATCATCCACCACCTAGTCAACCGCCTCAGCCGCCGCGAACCCGCGGGCGTGTGGGGCAGGGCGGCCGGCCTGTGGATCCGCCACGAGGCCTCCAATGCGTAAGATCCACCTGCACGGAGCACTCGGCCAGGAGTTCGGCGAAACCATCGAGCTTGAGGTCGCAACCGCCGGCGAGGCTGTGCGGGCGCTCTCGATCAACCTGCCGGGCTTTGCTGACCGGCTGGCTGACGGCGCCTGGCACATCGTCCGCGGTGACGTTGAGAACGGCATGAGCATCGACCTTGATGGGCTGAACCACTTCAAGCTGGGCAATGCCGACCTCCACTTCGTGCCGGCGCTCGCTGGCGCCAAGGAAGGCGGCGCCATGCTGAAGACTATCATCGGTGTCGCTGTGGTCGGCACCGCCTTCGCCCTCTCGGGCGGCATGCTCGCAGCGCCCCTGATGGTTGGCACCATGGCGACCGGCATGACCTGGGGCAACATCGCGATGATCGGCGCCGGCATGGCTCTGGCTGGCGCCTCGATGTTCCTGTCGCCCGAGGAGAAGTCGACCGAGGACCGCGACAGCAGCCACAACATGAGTGGCCCGGGCAACACCTACGACGAGGGGCGGTGTGTGCCGCTCAACTACGGCGAGATCATCGTCGGCGGCTACCTGATCTCGGGCGGTCTGGATATCGAACAGATTGCGGTGGGCAGCTAATGGATCTCGGCTTCAACGACATCATCGGCGCCGGCTCGGGTAGCGACTCGGGCGGCGGCTCCAAAAAGGGTGGCGGCACCGATGCGAACACGCTGCGCGCCCGGACGCGCGCCCGCATGGTCTACGCCGTCTCCGAGGGCGTCTGTAAAGGCCTGAAGGACGGCGCCAAGTCGATCTACTTCGATCAGACGCCGCTGCAGAACGCCGACGGCACCTATAACTTCGAGGGTGTGATCTGGCAGGAGCACAAGGGCCTGCCAGACGAGGGCT
>CAIMLX010000251.1 GCA_903842455.1 uncultured Hyphomicrobiales bacterium
GCGGCACCCCGACTGTGCGGTGCACGTACTTGATCGCATCGATCATCGTCAGGTCGGCACCGGCCAGCGTTCCGTCGGCCAGGCGCAGCGCGCCGTCCTTGCGGTAGACGGTCTGGCCGGTCAGCACGAACTCGGTCCAGTTGGTGCCGGTGGGCGACATTGCATCGGTGACGAGGAATATCTGGCCCGGGCCCCGCTTGGCCCTGAGCGCAATGCCGATCGAACTCGGGTGGACATGGATGCCGTCGGCGATCAGCCCGGCACTGATGGCACCCATGTCGATGGCGGCGCCGACGATTCCCGGCTCGCGGTTGCCGATCTGGCTCTGGGCATTGAACAGGTGGGTGACCATCGTCGCACCAGCCGAGACGGCGGCCTGAACCTGCGCGTAGGTGCCATCGGAGTGCCCGATACTGACGATGATCCCGGCCTCGGCGAGGCGCGAAATCTGATTCGGATCAGCCGCTTCCACCGCAACGGTCACGAGAAGGTTCGGGAGCCTTCCGCGCGCATCGATGAAACGCTGCAGGTCGGCCTCTTCCATCGGGCGGATCAGCTTGGGATCATGCGCACCCTTGCGTGACACAGCGAGGTGCGGACCTTCGATGTGGAGGCCGAGGAAGCCGGGAACATCCTGCGCCACTGCTTCGGCCCCGGCCGCGATGGCCACGACGTTCTTCTCCGGCGTGTCGGTAATGAGGGTCGGGAGCAGCGCCGTGGTGCCGAACTGCGTGTAGTTGGCGCAGATGGTGCGGATGGCGTCGAGCGTCGGTGTCAGGTTGAGCAGCGCCCCGCCGCCACCATTGACCTGCAGGTCGACGAAGCCGGGAACGAGCATGGCGCCGTCGGCGGGAACACGAATCGCGTCGGAGGGAGAGTCGGCGGCCATCAGGCCCTCGACCACGCCATCATTGATGACCAAGGCGGAGCGATCATGCCACGTCGCGCCGTCGAAGATGCGGGCGCCGGTGATGGCGAATTTGGTCATTGCAAGCTCCTTGCTGCGAACAGCGGGATGGGGACGCCAGAGACTAGATCGTCTCTGTCACCTTCTTGAGGTGCGGCGGCTGGTCGGGGTTGAAACCGCGGCGGCGGCTCAGGGCTTCGACAAAGCCATAGAATGTGACGATCAGCGCCAGCGCATCGGTCATTGGATGGCCCGAGGCCGCGAACGGCAGGCGTTCGGCCTTCTGGGCATTCACCGATGTGATGAAGGTGCGGGCGCCCTGCCCGGCCAGCCGCTCGGCAACTTCGGCGACCGAGGCTTCTGCGGCGTCGCGGGCGGCGAGGACCAGCACCGGGAAATGCCGCTCGACGATGCGGGCCGGGCCGTGCAGCACTTCGGCGGCGCTGTAGGCCTCGGCGTGCATGCCGCAGGTTTCCTTGAACTTGAGCGCCGCTTCGGCCGCGATGGCAAGTGCGGGACCACGGCCGAGCACGTAGAGCGAGTTGTGCTGGTCGAGCGCGCCGAGCAGCGGCGACCAGTCGACCTGCACCGCCTGCTCAAGCAGTTCGGGCAGTGATTCAAGTGCGGCCAGCAAGGCCTTGTCGTCCAACCAGTTTCCGACGATCCCCAGGCCCGCGACGATCGAAGCGACGAACGTCTTGGTCGCCGCGACCGATTTCTCCTCGCCCGAACGGAGCGCCACTGTGTGTTCGGCCACGGCCGCGAGCGGCGAGTCGATCGTGTTGGTGAGCGCGAAGGTCAGCGCGCCAGAGCGGCGGGCCGATTCGGTCATCGCCACGATGTCGGGGCTCTTGCCCGACTGGGAAATGGAGATCGCTGCCGTCCGGCCGAGCTTCAGTTCGCGGCCGTAGATCGAGACGATCGAGGGGCCGACCGAAGCGACGGGGACGCCCGCCAGCAGTTCGATCGCGTACTTGAGGAACGCCGAGGCGTGGTCGGACGAGCCGCGGGCAATCGTGACGATGGCTGCGGGGTCGCGGGCGCGGAGCGCGGCACCGGCGGCGGCGAGATCGGCCCTGCCCTCGCTCAGCAGTCGCGAGATGACCTGCGGGATCTCCTCGATCTCCTGCCGCATATGGGTGGCGTTCTGTGTGCTCATTTATGCGCTCCTTCGCCGACTCGGAGTTCGGCGACAAAGTCATAGGTGTCGCCACGATAGACCGAGCGTGTGAACTCCACGACACGCCCGGAGCCGAGATAGCCTACCCGCTCGATATGCAGAGCGGCAGCGCCAGC
>CAIMLX010000252.1 GCA_903842455.1 uncultured Hyphomicrobiales bacterium
ACTGGGTAGATTCCCACGCGTTACTCACCCGTCTGCCACTCCCCTTGCGGGGCGTTCGACTTGCATGTGTTAAGCCTGCCGCCAGCGTTCGTTCTGAGCCAGGATCAAACTCTCAAGTTTGATATCTGACATTTGTCGCTCGACTTGCACGTTTTGCGCTCGCGTCTTTCAACGCGAATTGACGAGGACACACTTATCGACCAACCGCCGAAGCGATCAGCCAATGGTATGTACCTCTTGAGAAAACGTACCGTCGATTGTCGTGTTGCCTGGTCTTTCAACCAGACCGCAAGAACCTCGCCGTCCACGTTTCCCTTTCTTCCTGTCTTCACAATGTCAAAGAACTGACCCCGTATACGTCTCTCGACGGCGGCGTCGGCGGAAGCTAGGCTTCCAAAATTAGGCGAACAGTAGACTTACTCCGGTTGCCCGGCAGTTCGTCTGCCCATTCCAGGATACTGATCAGTGGGAGCGGCTGGCGCTCGGCGTCGTTCAGTGACGCGGTGTATATGGGCAGGTCGTTTTCCTGTCAACACCCCTCGTGAATGAAACATGACGTTTCTCGTTCCCCGGCGCCCTGCCCCTGTGGACAAGTGGCCGTGAACGCCCGCGCCACAGGCCTTTGAGGCCTTGGCCTTGGTTCAATCGGCGGCGGCCGGATCATTGACCGGCAGAAAGTCGCGACCAGGCGGCACGGGCCGAAACGCGATGCCCGCTTCGTCGACGAGGTAGCCATAGCCCTGGCGCTGGAACCGCTCCTCGGGGTCCAGCGCCTGGTAGCGCGCATGACGCGCCGCCCGGTCTTCGGCCCGTATCATGCGCAGATGATAGAGATTGACGTCGAGATGGGCGCCGACAGTGGCGAGCCGGCTGACGATTTCCAGCGGCATCCAGTATCGGTGCAAAGGGCGAGGATCGAACTTGGTGTGCTCGGGGCGGTTTCGGAACAGCCGGTAACGCGCCTTGCCACCCCAGATGCCGTCGGACCGGTACTGGCCGCGGCTACCCCAAAGCTCGCGCAGCTGCAGCGTGTAGGCTTCGATGCCTCTGGCATAGGCCTCCTCCAGCAGGTGCGACCTGCGGGCGGCAAAGCCTTGCTCCAGCCTTTCGTCCGCATCGATCGCCAGCACCCAGTCGCCGCCATGGGCGCGGGCCGCCTTGATCAGCGCCATATGGTTGCCGCGCTCGTTCCAGCCGCCGCCAGAAGGGTTGGAGATCAGCTTCACCACCTTGGGGTGCGCGCTCAGCAGTGAAGCGGTCTCGTCGTCGGAGCCGTCGTCGATGGCGATGATGCCGTCGACTGCCGCCGCCACGTTTTCGAGCCAGCCGGGCAAGTAGCGAGCCTCGTTGCGGGCCTGCAGAAGCGCGAGGAGAGTCATTGGCGGGCTCGCTGGGCCAGGCGGCAATCGGGCGGCGCGGGCATTGGGGCACAAACACATTGCGCCCGAAGACCGGTGCTGCAGCGTGTGATGATAGACGGCGTCAGGTGCATGACGGGACTATAGCGAGCGGATCAGTTGCCTGACCAGTTCCCCGTTCGCCGGAAAATCCGGCGACGGGCTCTACTCCGATAAAGCTGGCAGGCGGCGCAGCAGCTCGGCGCCGGAGGCCATGCCGTAGCCGACTTCGCCACCAATCCTCGATCGGATCCGGGCGCGGGCGAACCGCCTCCGTACAACTGCTGCTGCGTCATGTCAGCGCTGCACGCAACCAGCTAAGGTCAGCAGCATTCACGTCACATCAGCACAGGCTGCGACGGGCGCTTCTCGAACCCGGTGGGTTTATCTATACCGATCCGGTCAACCAATCACATGAGGCCTGGCGCTGGCGGCACCAACGATCGAAATCGTCCTGACGTTGATGAGTACGCTGCCGTTCCTGGCGTGCCTGTGCATTCTCGCCCTGCCGAAAAGTCGGAGCGCCGTCGCGGTCTGGATCGCCGGCGGCGTCGCTACGCTGTTGTTTCTACTGACGCTGGCCCTATTCCCCAGCGTCGCCGAGGCGACCGTCGTCCATCAGATCAACTGGGTGCCGCAGTTCGGGCTGAACCTGACACTCCGGATGGACGGGCTGGCGTGGCTGTTCAGCGTGCTGGTCACGTTCATCGGCATGCTCGTGGTTCTTTATGCACGCTACTACATGTCCCCCAAGGACCCGATCGCCCGATTCTACGCCCTGTTTCTGGCCTTCATGGGCGCGATGCTCGGGCTGGTCCTGTCCGGAAACCTCATCCAGCTCGCTGTGATGTGGGAACTGACCAGCCTTATCTCCTTCCTGCTGATCGGTTATTGGTACCATCGCAGCGACGCCCGCGACGGGGCGCGCATGGCGCTGATCATCACCGGAATGGGCGGCCTCTGCCTGTTTGCAGCGATGGTCCTCATCGGTCACATCGTCGGCAGCTATGACCTAGACGTCGTGCTCGCGTCGGGCGATCTGCTGGTGGAGAGCCCGCTCTATCCGCTGACACTGATCCTGTTTCTGGTCGCCGCCTTCACCAAAAGCGCTCAGTTCCCGTTTCAGTTCTGGCTGCCCAACGCCATGGCCGCGCCGACGCCGGTCTCGGCCTACCTGCACTCCGCCACGATGGTCAAAGCAGGCGTATTCCTGCTGACGCGTTTCTGGCCGGTAATGTCGGACTCCGACCTCTGGTTCTGGATCGTCACCTATACGGGATTGATCACGCTCATTTTTGGAGCCTATGCGGCCCTGTTCCAGCGCGACCTCAAGGGGCTGCTGGCCTATTCCACCATCTCGCACCTCGGCCTGATCACCACGCTGCTGGGCATGGGAACGCCGCTCGCCGCCGTCGCCGCCATCTTTCACATCGCCAACCATGCGACGTTCAAGGCGTCGCTGTTCATGGCCGTCGGCATCATCGACCACGAAGCCGGCACGCGCGACGTGCGCAAGCTGAGCGGGCTGTTCAAGTACATGCCGTTCACCGGGACCCTTGCCATCATCGCCAGCGCAGCCATGGCCGGGGTGCCGTTGCTGAACGGCTTCCTCTCCAAGGAAATGTTCTTCACCGAGACCGCAGCGCTCGATCCGAACGTCTTCGTAAACCTCTCGCTACCCATAGGCGCCACGATTGCGGGCATGCTCGCGGTCGCCTATTCGATAAAGTTCGTGCACGGCGTCTTTTTCGGTCCACCTGCCACTGACCTCGAGACTGTGCCGCACGAGCCGCCGGCGCTGATGCGTCGGCCCATCGAACTGCTGGTGCTGATCTGCCTTGCCGTCGGCATCATCCCGGGCATCACGATCGCTCCCTTCCTCGCCTCTGCCGTGCAGTCGGTGCTGGGAAGCGAGACGCCGTATTACAGCCTCTCGATCTGGCACGGCTTCAACCAGCCCCTGCTCATGAGCCTGATCGCCTTGGCGGGCGGCTTCATCATCTACGTGTCGTATCATCGGGGGCTGCGGAACACCGATGGCCTGCCACTGGTCAGCGGGCTTCTCGGGCAGCGCATCTTCGAGCGCATCCTCGTCACCGCAACCAATCGCTGGGCGCCACGTGTGACCAAACTTCTGGGCACGCAGCGGCTGCAGCCCCAGGTGTTCATCGTCGTGACGCTGGCGCTTGCCGTTGGCGTCGCCGCCGGCTGGGCGAGGCTGGGCAACCTGCCTTTGCCCGAGAGCTTCGACCCCGTGCTGGGGATAGTCTGGCTGCTGGGCGGACTATGTGCCGTTGCCGCCGCGCAGCAGGCCAAGTTCCACCGTCTCGCCTCGATGATCCTGATGGGCGGCGCCGGGCTCGCGACCTGCCTTAGCTTCGCCTGGCTATCTGCGCCGGACCTTGCCCTGACCCAGCTGCTGGCCGAAATAGCCACCACAGTCCTGATCCTGCTCGGCCTGCGCTGGCTGCCCAAACGCCTGCCGGTGCCCGAAGACCGGACCGTTCAGATGCGCCTGCGCCGGGCGCGCGATGTCGGGCTTGCCCTCATGGTCGGGCTCGGCGCCGCAGCGCTGAGCTACGCCGTGATGACCCGCCAGGCGCCAGAGGGGATATCGGAGTTTTTCCTGACCAGGGCCTATTCCGAGGGCGGCGGAACCAACGTCGTCAATGTCATGCTGGTCGATTTCCGCAGCTTCGATACCCTGGGCGAGATCACCGTTCTCGGCATGGTGGCACTCACCGTGTTCGGCCTGCTACGGCGCTTCCGGCCTGGTGCCGATAGCGTCGGGATGACCGAACAGCAGCGTGTTCTCGGGGCGGCCGACGCGGTGGCCGGACAACAGATCGCCGACGATTTCCTGCGCATCCCTGCGCTGATCATGAACTGGTTCTTCCCTATCGTGATCGTCGTCGCGATCTACATGTTCCTGCGCGGCCATGACCTGCCGGGCGGAGGGTTCATCGCCGGCATCACCATGTCGCTGGCGTTTATCCTGCAGTACATGGCGGGCGGCACCCGCTGGGTCGAGGAACGCCTGCGCATCCTGCCGATGCTGTGGATCGGCTGGGGTCTGCTGCTGACGCTGCTCACCGGCCTGGGCGCCGTGGTGTTCGGGGCGCCGTTCCTCACCACGGCCTTCGCCTACCTCGAGATCCCGTTGATCGGCAGGGTGCCGATGGCCACTGCCTTGATATTCGATCTTGGGGTGTTCGCGCTGGTCGTCGGCGCCACTGTGTTGATGTTGATCGCCTTGGCGCACCAGTCGATACGCCGTCCGAAGGCGGCCACTACACCTTTGCCCCGGCAACGCAGGGAGCCCGACAGATGGAACTGACCCTCGCTGCCGCGATCGGGCTGCTCGTCGCCTCTGGGGTCTACCTTATCCTGCGTCCGCGGACCTTTCAGGTGATCATCGGCCTGTCGCTACTGTCCTACGGGGTCAACCTGTTCATCCTCGCCATGGGCCGGCTGCAAACCAATGCCGCCCCGATCATTTCCCGCTCCGCGGTCAATCCGGCAGAGTATGCCGATCCGGTGCCGCAGGCGCTTGTGCTGACTGCCATCGTCATCAGCTTTGCCATGACCGCCCTGTTTCTCGTCGTCCTGCTGGCCGCCCGCGGTGTCACAGGCAACGACCATGTCGATGGCAAGGGGAGCTAGCTTGGCAGCGCTGGATCACCTCGCCATCCTGCCAGTTCTGCTGCCGATGCTGGCGGTAATCGCCAACGTCATCCTTGGCGAGCGCTCGACAAAGCGAATCGTCGGGCTGAACATCTTCTTCAGCACCCTGCTGGTGATAGCGGCGATCCTGCTCTTCCTCGTACCACGCCAGTCGAGCGACATCCTGGCCCTCGTCTACCCGCTCGGGGACTGGCCGGTACAATTCGGTATCGTGCTGGTGGCCGACCGTCTGGCCACGCTGATGGTGCTCACCACCTCGATCCTTGCGCTGGCCGCTATCGTCTTCGCCTCGGCGCGCTGGCATGCCAAAGGCGCGAACTTCTTCCCGCTGTTCCACGCCTTGACCATGGGTTTGAACGGCGCCTTCCTGACCGGCGACCTGTTCAACCTGTTCGTGTTCTTCGAGCTGCTGCTCGCCGCCTCCTACGGGCTCGTGCTGCATGGGGGCGGGCGCAACCGCATCCGTGCCTCCCTGCATTATGTTGCGATAAACTTGGTGGCCTCGTTCCTGTTTCTGGTCGGCGTAGCCCTGATTTACGCCACCACCGGCACGCTCAACATGGCCGCCATCACCAGGGCGCTCCCTGGTATCGCTGCCGATGACCGTGGCCTGTTCGATGTTGGAGCCGCCGTGCTCGGCGTGGCCTTTCTGATCAAGGCCGGCGCCTGGCCGCTGCATTTCTGGCTACCCAACACCTATTCGGCGGCGGCACCGCCGGTCGCAGCGCTGTTCGCGATCATGACCAAGGTGGGGTTCTACGCCATCCTGCGCCTCTGGACGCTGGTATTTGCCAACACCTCCGGCGTCGAACTCGCATTCGGGCAGGCAATGCTGTTCGCACTCGGTCTCGCCACTGTTGCCTATGGCAGCATCGGCGTCCTCTCGTGCAAGTCACTCGACCGCCTCGCCAGCTATCTCATCCTCGTGTCTGCCGGAACGCTGCTGCTCGCCGTCGGCTACAGCGATCCCGGTGTGACCACCGGAGCGTTGTACTACGTCGTCGTCGCCACCCTGGCGGCTGGCGCGCTGTTCCTGCTGAAGGACATCATCGACCAGATCCTGCCTCCCGAGGCTCAGGTGTTGGCGGTATCGCTTGAACTCTATGGTGACGAAGAGGAGCCGGTTGACGAGGATCAGGAGGTCAGCCGCACCATCCCGGTCGCTACCGCCGTCGCCGGACTCTGCTTTGCGGTAATTGCGCTGATCATGGCCGGCCTGCCGCCGCTGTCCGGCTTCGTCGCCAAGTTCGCCATGATCTCTGCCGCCTTTGCCGCCGACAACGCCCCCACCTATGCGACCTGGGGACTGATGGGTGCCATGATCACGTCAGGGCTTTTCGTGCTGGTGTCGATGGTCCGCAATGGCATCAACATTTTCTGGGCGTCGATGCCGGAGACTGAGTTGCGGCTGCGGCTG
>CAIMLX010000253.1 GCA_903842455.1 uncultured Hyphomicrobiales bacterium
ATCTTGCTCATGCTGAAATCTCCGCTCCGCCAGCCAATACCCACTCAACTTGAGGCGGAGCGGCAGGTTCCAGCTTGTGCGTTGAAATATAATCCCAAATCGCGGCCGCACTTTTGCGAAGCGGCACCGGCACTTAGCGTCCAGAGGGGTCCCGAGCGCGCCATTCGTCCTCGAGGATGGCGTAGATCAGTTCCTCGTCCCACCCGCCCTTGAAGAACGCGTGCTCGCGCAGATGCGCCTCCCGGCGCATGCCCAGTCGCTCCATCACCCGCCAGGAGGCAGTATTGGCCGCGGCACAGCGCGCGTAGATGCGATGCAGCCCGAGCCTGTCGAAGCCGACCTCCAGCAGCGCCCGCGTCGCCTCGGTGGCGTAGCCGTGGCCATGGTGGAGCGGGTTGAAGATGTAGCCGATCTCCCCCTGCCGGCTGACGGCGCCGCGCCAGATCAGCGATACCTCCCCGATCATCTCCGGCCGCTCGCGCAGCTCGACGGCGAGGAACATCTTGTCGCCCTCCGCCGCCAGGGTGAACTGGCCGGCCCTGAGGCCGACGACCTCGGTGGCGGTCTCGTGCGTCATCGGCCCATCGAACAGGTGCTGCGCTACGTCCTCGCGTTTGCGATAGGCAAAAACGGCATCGACGTCGCCGCGGGTAAACGGGCGAAGGCGCAAGCGCTCGGTCTCGATCGGGTAGCGCAGTTCAAAAGCCATGTTTCCGAATAGTCGTCGCGGCGCGATGGAGCAAGCCATGCAGCTTGCGGTCGCCGCGGACCTGGTGTCAGCTTGGCTCATGCCCGACAAAGACAAACCCCTGGTTGATGCGGAAGCGCGCTGCGCCTGCGGTGGCGTTGTGGTCACGGTGAAGGGGCGCGTGCTCTCCATGATGCTGTGCGCCTGCGAGGATTGCCAGAAGGCGACAGGCGCCGGCCACTCGGCCCTGGCGGTGTTCCGGGCGGGCGACGTGACGATCACCGGCGAGACGCGCAGTTTCGCCCGGCCTTCGAACTCCGGCGCGACGTTGACCCGCTGGTTCTGCCCCACCTGCGGCACCCCGCTCGGCGGTGGGTCGAGCCGCATGGACACGATCACCATCCTCCCTGTCGGCTTGCTCGGCGGCGGCGCGGGCTGGTACCGGCCGAACCAGCTGATCTTCGCCCGCAGCCACCACGACTGGGACCTGGTGGAGGCCGCCCTGCCCCGCTGGCAGACCTACCGCGACGAAGAGGGCATCCGATGAAGCCGGCCGACGCACTCGCGGCGCGGCTGCGGCCGCTGCTGCCGCAAACCGGCATCACCGAGCGGAAGATGTTCGGTGGCGTATGCTTCATGCTCGATGGCAACATGCTGGTCGCTGCCACGAAGGGCGGCGAACTGCTGGTGCGGACCCCGCCGGACCGGGAGGAATGGGCCCTGGCGCAGGACGGCGCCAGCAGGATGCGGATGGGTAGCCGCGAGATGACCGGTTTCATCGCCATTGCGCCCGAGGCAACCGGGGACAACAGCATCGCCCGCTGGCTTGCCTTTGCCGAAGCGTTTGTGCGGAGGCTGCCGCCCAAATGAAGTCGGAGGCAATGACCCACCTTGCCGATCGGGTCCGCATGCTGGTCGGCGACGATCCGAGCATCACCGAGAAGTTCATGTTTGGCGGGCTGACTTTCCTGCTGAACGGCCACATCCTGGTCGGCTGCAAGAAGGATGGCGGCATCCTTGTGTCGGTGGGCAAGGACAATCACGAGGCGACCAAGGCCCGGCCGGGCGCCACCGAGATGGTACACAACGGCCGGGTGATAAGCGGCTTCTTCTGGGTCGACGGCGAGGCGATCGACGACGACGACGCGCTGGAGGACTGGCTGCGCTTTGCGGCGCAGGCCGTGGCGCAACGCCCGCTCAAGCCGGAGAAGCCGGCTAGACCGCGGAAAACACCAGCGAAGCGTTGACCCCGCCGAAGCCGAACGAGTTCGACAGCACGTGGCGCAAGGTTTTCAGGTTCGCCACCTTCGGCACGAGGTCGAAGCGACTGCCGACATCGGGGTCCTCGAGGTTGCGGGTGGGCGGCACGACGCCATCGCGCAGGGCGAGGATCGAGAACACCGATTCGAGCGCCCCCGCCGCGCCCATCAGGTGGCCGGTAGACGACTTGGTCGACGAGATCGACAGGTCCTGCCCGCGATTGGCGAACACCGCCTCGATGCCGGCCAGTTCGGCCGCATCGCCGATGCCGGTCGAAGTGGAGTGGGCGTTGATGTAGTCGATCTCGCCCGGCGAGACGTTGGCCATCCGCAGCGCGTTCCGCATCGCCACCTGCGCCCCCGCTCCGGTCGGCTCGCCGGAGGTCAGGTGGTAGGCGTCGGCCGAAGTCCCGTAGCCGGCGAGAATCGCCAGCGGCTTTGCTCCACGGGCTACGGCATGGCTCAGCCGCTCGATCACCAGCACCGCCGCTCCTTCGGCCAGCACGAACCCGTCGCGCTTGCGGTCGAACGGCCGCGACGCTGCTTCCGGGTCGTCGTTGAAACCGGTCGACAGCGCCCGCGCCGCGCCAAAACCACCCACCGAGATCGGGTCGATCGAGCCTTCGGCACCGCCGACCACCGCGACTTCGGCCTCGCCGGTCAGGATCAGCCGCATGCCGTCACCGATCGCCTGCGCCGACGCCGCACACGCGGTGACCGGCGCGCCGATCGGCCCCTTGAAGCCGTGCCGAATCGAAATCCAGCCGGCCGCGAGGTTCGCGAGGAACGCCGGGACGGTGAACGGCGAAAGCCGGCGCGGCCCCTTCTCGATGATGGTCTCCACCGCATCCGCCATCACGGGCGATCCGCCGACGCCGGTGCCGATCACCGTGGCGGTGGCAGCCTGCTTTTCGGGGGTATCGGCAACCCAGCCCGACTGCTTCAGCGCCTCCTGCGCCGCGACCAGCCCGTACTGGATGAACAGGTCCATCTTCTTGATGTCCTTGGGGTCGATGGCCAGCAGCGGATCGAAGCCATGCGGATCGGTCTGGGTGGTCGGCACCAGTCCGGCGATCTTCGCACCGAAATTGCTGACGTCGAACCGGGTATTGCGAACGATGCCGCTCTTGCCCGCCGTCAACCGCGCCCAGTTGATCTCCACCCCGACGCCCAGCGGGCTGACCGCTCCCATGCCGGTGACGACGATGGGATCGGGATTACGGTCGGTGGTCATCGTCGGGCTCCAGCTGTGTAGCTACACGAGCATCGGCCCCACAGGGCCATGGCGGCGGAATTTCGGGGTCAGATGGCGGCGAGTCGCTTGAGGCTGGCGAGAGTGTCATCAAATTTTTCGGCGCCGAGTTCCGTGCGGATCTCGGCCTGTGCCCTTCGCCAGAACGGCAGCAACTGCCGAACAGTTTCATCGCCTTTCGGCGTCAGGCTGCAGATGCGGCCATTGCCATGCTCGGCGGCACGCGACTCGATCAGCCCCAGCTTCTCCAGCCGGTCGAGGTTGCGGATCAGCGTCGTGCGCTCGAAGCCCCGCTCCTCGGCCAGTTGGGTGACAGTCCGGTCCCCGGCGGCAATGATGGCGCCGAGCAGCGAGAACTGCGTCGAGGTGATGCCGAACGGCCGGGCATAGGCATCATAGCGCCGCGTGATGGCGCGAGCGGCCATGCGCGAGTTCGACACCATGCACTGGGAGAAATCATCCATGGGCAGCTAGATGGGTGTGTAGCTACACAGTGTCAAGGCCGATGCACAACACTGCGCGCCGCTGGCTTTCGCGCGGCCAATTTCATGCTATTGAGCGCCAGCACAAAATCCGAGGAGCTTCCAGCATGGCCAAGATCGTAGTCCAGAACCCCGTCGTCGATCTCGATGGCGACGAGATGACCCGCATCATCTGGCAGGCGATCAAGGACAAGCTGATCCTTCCCTACCTCGACCTCAAGATCGAGTATTACGACCTCTCGGTCGAGAACCGCGACGCCACCAACGACCAGGTGACCGTCGATGCCGCCAACGCCATAAAGCAGCATGGCGTCGGCATCAAGTGCGCGACCATCACCCCCGACGAGCAGCGCGTCGAGGAGTTCAAGCTCAAGAAGATGTGGAAGTCGCCCAACGGCACCATCCGCAACATCCTCGGCGGCGTGATCTTCCGCGAGCCGATCATCATGTCCAACGTGCCGCGCCTTGTGCCCGGCTGGACCCAGCCGATCATCGTCGGCCGCCACGCTTTCGGCGACCAGTACAAGGCGACCGACTTCACCTTCCCCGGCAAGGGCACGCTGACCATCAAGTTCGCCGGCGAAGACGGCACCATCATCGAGCACGAGGTCTACCAGGCCCCCGGTGCCGGCGTCGCCATGGCGATGTACAACCTCGACGAGTCGATCCGCGACTTCGCCCACGCCTCGTTCAACTACGCCATCAACCGCAAGGTCCCCTGCTACCTCTCGACCAAGAACACCATCCTCAAGGCCTATGACGGGCGCTTCAAGGACATCTTCCAGGAGATCTTCGACCGCGACTACAAGGCGAAGTTCGACGAGCTGAAGATCTGGTACGAGCACCGCCTGATCGACGATATGGTCGCCTCGGCGATCAAGTGGTCGGGTGGCTACGTCTGGGCCTGCAAGAACTACGACGGCGACGTGCAGTCCGACATCGTCGCCCAGGGTTTTGGCTCGCTCGGCCTGATGACCTCGGTGCTGATGACGCCCGATGGCAAGATCGTCGAGGCCGAGGCCGCGCACGGCACCGTCACCCGCCACTACCGCCAGCACCAGCAGGGCAAGGAGACCTCGACCAACTCCATCGCCTCGATCTTCGCCTGGACGCGTGGCCTCGCTCACCGCGCCAAGCTCGACAACAACGCCGAACTGGCGAAGTTCGCCGACACGCTGGAAAAGGTCTGCATCGACACCGTGGAATCCGGCCAGATGACCAAGGACCTCGCGCTCCTCGTCGGCCCGGACCAGAAGTGGCTCACCACTATCGGCTTCCTCGACGCCATCGACACCAACCTCAAGGCGGCCATGGCCGCCTGATCGGCGGTGCCTGACGCGTCTTCAGGCCCGATCGTCGTCGCCAGTTGCGTCGATGCTGGGTATCTGCCGTTCGTGGAGGTGGTTGCCGCCTCCATTGCCGCCAGCGCCGACCCGGTCCGCCGGGTCGACTATCACGTGCTCTACGATGGACCGGAAAGTTGGCTCACCCGCAGGCTTCGCGCTTTCAGTGCGGGGCCGGTCCGGGTGCACCTGCACGCCATCGCCAACCCGTGGCGGGATTTCGGAACCATCAACGGCTTTCCCCCATCGACCCTGCTGCGCCTCTCGCTCGAGGACGCGCTGCCCGAAGCTGTCGAGCGGCTCATCTACCTGGACGTCGATCTGATCGTCGAACACGACCTCGGACCCCTGTTCGACCTGCCGCTGGGGGGCCGGGGGCTGGGGGCGGCGATCGACGGGGTTGCGGCCCGCTGGCTGGCCGACCCCCGTCGCGGCGACTACCACCGCTACATCCGCGAGACGCTGGAGCTCGGCGATCGGGCCTCGACCTACTTCCAGGCGGGGGTGCTGCTGCTCGATCTGCCCACCCTGCGCCGTACCGACTATCAACGGAAGATGGTCGAGGCTTTGCGGCGGTTCGGGCCAAGCCTGAAGTATGTCGACCAGTGCGCCGCCAACCACGTGCTGAAGGGCGACTACACGGTGATCGACCCACGCTGGAACGTGCAGCCGCACGACATGGCGTTCGTCTCCGACCCGTGGATCACCCACTATGCCGGTCGCAAGCCATGGCAGCAACTCGGTATTCCCGGCGACAGCCGGTGGTGGAAGCATGCGCGCTCGCTGCCGACGTACCCGCTATTCCTCTGGCGGTTCATCAGGGAGCGCAGCAGGATAGAGCTCAGGTCTCTGCGCCGCCGGATTGCCAACCGAGGGCCCGCAGACAGATGATCCGGTCCCAGCGGCCCGATCCCCAAGGATCGTTGCCGCAGCGACGTCACATCCCTACAGTCCTGACGAACCAGTGGAATCCTCTGTCATGTCGCGTATTGCCTTGGCGCTGGCCTGCGCCCTTTATTGTCTCCTGCTCACGGTTCCAGCCCGGGCCGCGACGATTTCCATCGTTTCGATGCACTATTCCTCCGGCCATCCGGTGCCGCACTTCCACTACGAGGGCAGCACGCTTGATGGCGATGTGAAGACGCTGCGCGATATGTACGAGACCTTCGTCCCGTGCCGGCTGGATTGCATCGGTCCCGACGGCGGCGCCACTGCGGTGCTGACCCTGAACGGGATCGGCGGCAGCTATTACGAAGGCCTGTTGCTTGCCGACTTCCTGCGCGAGAACCACATCGCCACCGTCGTCGAACGCGGCATGCGATGCTACTCGGCCTGCGCCTTCGGCTTCCTCGGCGGCTCGGGCTGGTCGAGCCAGGAGGGCATCGGCACCTATGTCGACCGCATGGTCGAGCCGGGCTCGGTGCTGGGCTTCCATGCTCCCTATGCCGACGAGGACGCCTTCCTCTCCGCCATCTATCAGCGCGGTGCCATGGGCGCGCAGGGCCAGACGCGCGACAGCCTCGCCCTCATGGTCAAGGAACTGGTCAAGTGGAACGTCGACCCCGAGGTCCTGTTCAAGATGGTCGGCATGGGGCCCGACGAGACCTACGACCTTCGCACCGCCGACGATCTCTATCTTGCCCGCGTTGCCCTGCCGCCCACCCCGACCTCCGCCTGGATCACCGACCTGCCGAGCGCCGTGCGCAACGTCTGCGCCAGGCTCCTTGCAGTCGACGAGCGCGCCAGCCCGATCGAGATGATCGATCGCTTCCTCTCCGGCTGGACGCCACAGATCGGCAGCACAGCCCTGCTAGGCCCCATCTCGGGCTACACACTCGGCGACCGGCCGCTCGACATCGGCAACTGCGCCATCACCGACAAGTCAGCCGCCACCGACGGCGAGTACGAGATCGCGCTCTACTTCACCCCCGGCATCGACGGCACCAATGCTCCGGGAACCAGCTTCTTCAACCGGCAGAACGGCTGGTCGAGCGCGGGCACCGGCGGCAACCCGCTGAAGCGCATCCTGCAGAAGGGCGCGCTCAACCACTACTTCCTGCCGCTCGGCGTGGACCTCGATTCCCTCGACCTGCCGGGTGAGGTAGCCATCGACCGCAACCGCTACAACCTGCGCCTGCCGCCGCTGCTGCCCGCTATGGACGAGCAACTCGGCGTCGATGCGACCACGCCGACGTCCCGCGTCTCGCACATCGGCAACGTCTGGGTCTTCGAGCGTGTCGGCACCGCCGAACTCTACAATACCGCCCTCGCCGACGCCGGCCTCGGGCGCACCATGGCGCCGGCGATCTTCAACGGCGGCTCCTTCTTCCGCCAGGGCACCTACGACAGCACCGGCGCGAGCTTCATGAGCCTCGGCTTCATCGAGGGTGACGCCAGCGCCGTCATCGACATCATCGCCCTCAACGGTCCCGGAACTGCCGCGACGCCGGAGCAGCTCCGGACCATGAACGCCATCGCCTGCGCGGCGAGTTTCCTGACCAGCAGCCTGACATGCAGTTGAAGTGGTCGCCGGGCTGCCCGATCCGGCTCTGCCCCAAGGAGCTGGCGATTCCGGCACTGCCGGTATCGATACTCCGGAACAACTTGCCCAGGTACCCTAGGCCTTCAGCGGATACATTTGGATCAACACGATCGAAACCATAGGATCACTTGCTACCGATCGCCTCAAACAAGAGACGAAATAACTAGCGAGTGTGGCATTCCCGCCCATCGACGCTTCCCGCGGCCGCGCGTATAGCTCGCTGCAGTATTTGCGCCGTCCCTCCCCTTTCCGGAATCACCCCAGATGCCCTCCTCAGGGGTCCTGTTTTCGCTCGTTGCCTACCTGCTTTATTCCTGCTGTGATGCCATCATCAAAGGCTTCGGCATCGGCCTCTCTCCCTTCGAGATTGCTTTCTGGACGGCACTGTTTTCGTTCCTCCCGGCCATCTTCACCAAGCCCAAGGGCGAGCACTGGCGGCATGCCTTCCGGATGCACCATCCTTGGCTGGTGAACCTGCGCTCGCTGTCGGGGCTCATCGGCAACCTGGCGATCATCTACGCCTTCACCCGCATTCCGCTGGCCGAAGCCTATTCCATCGCCTTCCTCGCGCCGATCTTCGTGGTGGCGCTGTCGGTAATGTATCTGGGCGAAAAGGTCAGCTGGCAACGCTGGTTCTTCCTTGGCGCGACCTTCGCGGGCGTGCTGCTGGTGGTACGGCCCGGCTTCCGCGAGCTTCAACTGGGCCACATGGCAGCGCTTCTTGCCGCCGTGATGGGTGGCATTTCCACCACCGTCCTACGCAAGGTTGCGCCGGTCGAAAAACGCGTCACCCTGCTCGGCCTGCCGCTCGGCTACGTGGTGCTGGTCAACGGCGTGCTGATGTTGTCGATCCCGGGCATGTTCACCTGGCCGACCTGGGAGCAGTTCGCGCTGCTCATCGCCATTGGCGGCCTCGGCGGCACCGGCAACATCCTGTTCATCGCCGCCACCCGCCGCGCCCCGATCAGCCAGATTGCCCCCGCGCAGTATAGCCAGATCGCCTGGGCCATCGTCTTCGGCGCCGTCTTCTACGCCGAGTTTCCCGATCTCATCGCCTATTGCGGTCTGGCCGTCGTCGCCGTCTGCGGCATCATGAACGTGCTCAGCGACGAAACGCGCATCCGCATCTTCTCGCGGCTGTCGGTGTTCGGACCTGCCAGCGCCGTCTCCGAGATCAGCCCGCCGCTCGGCGATGCGGATCGGAAGCTCGCGGCCGAACGCGACCGGGAGGCGAACGGCGGATCGGCCGTCGGGAACAAGTAGATGCGCTCCCTCTCCCCGGCAACGCTGGGCGTCGTCCTGGCGCTCCTCGCCTATGCGGCATACTCCACAGGCGACGCCATGGTGAAGGGCCTCGGCGGCAGCCTAAGCCCGTTCGAGATCGGCTTTTTCACCACCGTGTTCTCGATCATCCCCGCGCTGTTTTCGAAGCCGAAGGACGAGCGCTGGCGCGACACCTTCAAGCTCAGCCGGCCCTGGCTGATGACGGTGATTGCCGTCTGCCGCACGGCAAGCGCCATGCTGATCACCTACTCGTTCGTCACCATCCCGCTCGCCGAGGCCTACAGCCTGGTTTTCCTCATCCCGGTGATGACGATCATCCTCTCGGTGCTGATCCTCCGCGAACCGGTCACCCTTGATCGCTGGGCGCTGGTGGTCCTCAGCTTCATCGGCGTGGTGATCGTCGTCCGCCCCGGCTTCAAGGATCTCGAACTCGGGCATCTGACCGCGTTCCTGTGCGCCATCAGCGCCGCCATCTCGGTTACGGCGATGCGGATGGTGTCGGGGAAGGAGCGGCGCGTCTCGCTGTTCGCCCTGCCCGGCCTGCTGACGCTTGCCGCCAACGCGGCATTCCTCGTCATCCTGGGCGCCACCTGGCCGACCTGGGAACTCCTCGCCGGCCTGCTGGTCTGCGGCATCCTCGGCGGCATCGGCTATATGTTGCAGATCGCCGCCGTTGCCGCCGCCCCAGCGAGCCGCGTCGCGCCCATGCAGTATAGCCAGATCGTCTGGGCACTGCTGTTCGGCGCGCTGTTCTTTTCGGAAGCCCCGGATGCCATCGGTCTCGTCGGCCTCGCGGTTGTGGTGATCGCCGGCATCGGCAACATCTTCGCCGACGGCGCCCGCACCCGCCTCGCCGGCCGCTGGGCCGAATACCGCGCCCGCCGCGACAACCCCTCGCCCGACGATTTCAAGGGCCCGGGGCCGGACCCGGTATAGAACCACATCGCCTCCTCCACCTTGGCGGGGCAGGGTTGTCGCATATGGTCCGGGTCAGGCCACTGACCACCCTCCCCCTTGCGGGGAGGGTACCGAAGCTTAGGCGCGGCAGCGCCTTAGCGGCAGGTAGGGAGGGGGTACTACCAAGGTACGATCAGGCCACCGTCGGTCATACCCCCCACCTAGCTCTGCTACGTCGCTGTCGCTCCTAGCGACGCTACCTCCCCCGCAAGGGCGGGAGGTGGTCAGCGACCAATGTCGTCCTAGGCGATTGACCCCACCGAGGGGGAGGAAGCGGTGTGGCAGCCGTGCCTGTCCCTACAGCCCGCCGCGCACCGCCGCGATCGCCTCGGCGCCCTTCGATCCATCCGGGCCGCCGCCCTGCGCCATGTCGGGCCGGCCACCGCCGCCCTGCCCGCCCAGCGCTGCCGTCGCGAGCTTTACCAGATCGCCGGCCGAATACTTACCCGTCAGGTCATCGGTGACACCGACGGCAACGGTACCCCGGCCGTCCTCACCCTTCAGCACCACCGTGACGACGCCCGAACCGATCCGCTTCTTCTCGGTATCGACGAGGCCCTTCACGTCCTTGGCGGAAATCCCCTCGACGGCGCGCCCGACATAGGTCACCCCGTTGACGGTCTCGTCGGCGGATGCGGGGGCCGAACCGCCGCCGCCCAGCGCCAGCTTCTTGTTCGCCTCGCTCAGCGAGCGCTCGGCCTTCTTCAGGTTGTCCTGCAGCGCCTCGATGCGGGTGAAGACTTCCTGCGTGCCCACGTTCAGCGCATCGGCGACACTGCGCACGATGTTGGCATTGGTGCGGGCATGGTTGCGCGCGCCCTTGGCCGTCAGCGCCTCGAGCCGGCGCACGCCCGACGACACGCCGGATTCGCCGAGCACGGTGATGAGCCCGATATCGCCGGTGCGGCGCACATGCGTGCCGCCACACAGCTCAACCGACCAGCCGACCGAATTGCCGGTGGGCTCACCCATCGACACCACGCGCACCTCGTCGCCGTATTTCTCGCCGAACAGCGCCCGCGCGCCCGACTCCTTGGCCTCCTCGACGCCCATCAGGCGCGTCTCGACGGCGGAGTTCTGCAGCACGATGTCGTTGGCGATCTCTTCGATATCCGCCATTTCCTGCGGCGAGATCGGCTTGGTGTGCACGAAGTCGAAGCGCAGCCGGTCGGCCGACACCAGTGACCCCTTCTGCGCGACATGGTCGCCCAGCACCAGCCGCAGCGCCTCGTGCAGCAGATGCGTCGCCGAGTGGTTGGCGCGGATCGCCGAGCGGCGGGCATGGTCCACAACCAGCGTCAGCGGCGTCCCCACCTTCAGCATACCCGCAGTGACCGTTACCTTGTGGCCGAAGACGCCGTTGTTCTTCACCGTATCGGTGACGTCGGCGGCATTGCCCTCGCCAGAGAGCACGCCGGTATCGCCGACCTGGCCACCGCTTTCGCCATAGAACGGCGTCTGGTTGAGAACGACGTAGCCCTCGTCGCCGGCCGCAAGGCTCTCGACCATCTGGCCGCCCTTGACCAGCGCCGTGACCACGCCTTCGGCGCTCTCGGTCTCGTAGCCGAGGAACTCGGTCGGGCCCACCTTGTCGGCCACCGCGAACCACACCTTGTCCTCGCCGACTTCGCCCGAGCCGGCCCAGCTCTTCCGAGCCTCGGCGCGCTGCTTGGCCATCGCGTCCTCGAAGCCCGACAGGTCGACGCTGATGCCGCGGGTGCGCAACGCATCCTGCGTCAGGTCGAGCGGGAAGCCGAACGTGTCGTAGAGCTTGAAGGCGGTCACGCCCTCGAACATGTCGCCTTCCTTGAGGTCGGCGCTGGCCTCGTCCAGCAAGGCAAGGCCACGGCCGAGCGTCTTGAGGAAGCGCTGCTCCTCGAGCTTCACCGTCTCCTCGATCATCGCCTCGCCACGCACAAGCTCGGGGTACGCCTGGCCCATTTCCTTCACCAGCGTCGGCACGATCTTGTGGATCACCGGATCGCTGGCGCCGAGCAGGGTCGCATGGCGCATGGCACGGCGCATGATGCGGCGCAGCACATAGCCGCGGCCTTCGTTCGAGGGCAGCACGCCTTCGGCGATCAGGAAGCTCATCGAGCGCAGATGGTCGGCGATGACGCGGAGACTCGGCGTCGTCGAGTCACCGTTAAAGCCGGTCGCCTGCTGGGTGGAGGCGATGAGCGAACGGAACAGGTCGATCTCGTAGTTGTTGTTGGTGCCTTGCATCACCGCGGCGACACGCTCCAGCCCGGCGCCGGTATCCACCGACGGCTTCGGCAGCGAGGTGCGCGAGCCGTCCGCGTACTGCTCGAACTGCATGAACACGAGGTTCCAGATCTCGACGAAGCGGTCGCCGTCTTCCTCGGGCGAGCCCGGAGGGCCACCCCAGTACTTGTCGCCGTGGTCGTAGAAAATCTCGGAGCACGGACCGCACGGGCCGGTGTCGCCCATCTGCCAGAAGTTCGACTTGGCGCCGAGCCGCACGATGCGATCCTCGGGCAGGCCGGAAATCTTCTTCCACAGCGCCATCGCCTCGTCGTCATCTTCGTAGATGGTGGCGGTGAGCTTTTCCTTCGGCAGGCCCCATTCCTTGGTGATCAGGTTCCAGGCCAGCTCGATCGCGTCGGCCTTGAAGTAGTCGCCGAACGAGAAATTGCCGAGCATCTCGAAGAAGGTGTGGTGCCGCGCCGTGAACCCCACATTGTCGAGGTCGTTGTGCTTGCCGCCGGCGCGCACGCATTTCTGCGAGGTCGTCGCCCGCAGGTAGTCGCGCTTTTCGAGGCCGGTGAAGACGTTCTTGAACTGCACCATGCCGGCGTTCGTGAACATCAGGGTCGGGTCGTTCCGCGGCACCAGCGGGCTCGACGCAACCTGCTCGTGGCCGTTCTTCTCGAAGTAGCCGAGGAAGCTCGACCGGATGTCGTTCACGCTCGTCATGACGGGGTCTCTTGCAGACAAAAAGGCGAGGCCGTGGCCCCGCCGGAATGAACAGGAAACGCCTTCTATCGCGGGCCTTGCGCCTCTGTCCAGCCGATGGGCTGCCGGGCGTCACATTTCCGCCGCGACCCGGCCCCAACTCCTCCTCCCCCTTGGCGGGAGAGGATAGCGTCGCCCGGCGCGACAACGCCGTGGCTAAGCTAAGGAGAGGGGGTTACGCGCACGCAGCCTTGTAGCGCCGTACCGTCTCCGCCATCCCGTAGATCAGCGCATCGGCAGTGATCGCATGCCCGATCGACACCTCGGCAAGGTCTGGCACAGCCGCCTTCAGCGGCGGCAGGTTCACGAGGTTCAGGTCGTGCCCGGCATTGACCAGCAACCCGCCCTGCCCTGGCCGCGCATTCGCGCCCGCGCTCCGTGCCGCATCGGCGGTTTCCTTGAGGGCCGCAAGCTGCACGGCGGCCAAACCCGGTTCCATCTCGCCCCCATACGGCCCGGTATAGAGCTCCACCCGGTCCGCACCGACAGTCGCGGCCGCTGCCGGCGCCGACGTGTCGGCATCGATGAACAGCGACACACGGATGCCCGCCCGCTTCATCCGCTCGATCGCCGGGACCAGCAGAGCGCGGTTCGCCTCGATGTCCCATCCATGGTCGGAGGTCGATTGCAGCGGATCATCCGGCACGAACGTCACCTGGTCCGGCGCCGCGCGCTCCACCAGGGCCAAAAATTCCTCGCTCGGATACCCCTCGATATTGAACTCCCGCCCCGGATAATCCTGCCGCAGCAGCGCCACCAGCTCGAACACATCCGTCCGCCGGATATGCCGCTCGTCGGGCCGCGGATGCACCGTGATCCCGTCCGCCCCCGCATCGAGCGCAATCCGCGCCAACCCTGTCACGCTCGGCCACGGCACCGACCGGCGATTGCGCAGCATGGCGATGGCATTGAGGTTGACGGAAAGATGGGTCATCGGTCGGCATCCGTTAGGCAGGCGCGCTGCTTAGCGCATTGCCGGGCCCACGGCCAATCGAGACTTCTGATCGAGCCATCAGCGCCGATCATGCCACCGGCGCCAGCTTCCGCCTGCGGTTGTCGAGCAGCACCACCGTCAGGCCGCTTGCTACCACCAGCGCGATGCCCGCGAGCGCCAGCGCATTGGGGAACTGGCCGAACACCAGCAGCCCCGACAGCACCGCCCAGAAGGTGAAGAAGTAGTAGAACGGCGCCACTACGCCCGTCGTCCCGACGCGGTAGGCCATGAAGATGAAGAAGTGGCCGGAAATCAGGAACAGCCCCGAGCCGAGCAGCAGCAGCACGTGGTGCAGCCCCGGCATCACCCACTGCTCGGTGACGAGGTGCATCGCCCCCGCCCCGATCAGCACCACCACCACCGCCGACATCGCGACGATCAGCCCCGGCACTTCCGCCGCGATCCGCCGCCCCGCTAGGTCGCGCACCGCGCAGAGCACCGCGTTGGCGAGCGCCAGCACGGCGTAGATCGAGATGCCGTTCATCGTCGGCTGCGCCACCATGATCGCGCCGATGAATCCGAGCCCGATCAGCGCCATCCGCACCCCGCCGATCCGCTCGCGGAACAGCAGCGACGCGCCGAGCAGCAGCAGCAGCGGCGTGATCTGCCCCAGCGCAGAGGCGTCGGCGATCGGCAGGTTGGTGAGCGCGATGATGTAACAGAGGATCGCCCCCAGCTCGGCCAGGTTGCGCACCAGCACCCGCCGCTCGAACAGCAGCGGCAGCTTGCTTCCGTAGCCGAGAATGAACAGCAGCGGCAGCCCCCACAGGCTCGCCGCCACGCCGCGCAGGGTCAGCACCTCGTAGGGCGGCAGCCCGTCCGTGGCGAGCTTCATCAGCGTATCGTTGATGACGTAGGAGCACGTCGAAACGACCATGAACAATGGCCCGCGGAACGGGTGGTGCGTGGTCACCAACGGATATCCCCTCAAGACAAAGGCCGGGATCGCTCCCGGCCCTCAGTGCTTACATCCCCTCGGCACCGCGCGATATCGCCGCGAGCCCGGTGCGCACAACTTCGATCAACCCCAGCGGCACCATCAGCGAGATGAACGAGTCGATCTTCGATGGCTTGCCCGTCACCTCGAACACGAAGCTCTCCGTGGTCGCATCGACGATCTGCGCGCGGAACGCGTCCGCCAGCCGCAGCGCCTCCGCGCGGAGGTCGCCGGTGCCGCCGACCTTGATCAGCGCCAGCTCGCGCTCCAGCGATTTTCCCTCGGCCGTCAGGTCGTGCACCTTGTGCACCGGCACCAGCCGCTCGAGCTGCAGCTTGATCTGCGTCAGCACTTTTGGCGTCGCCACCGTCACCACGGTGATGCGGCTGAGGTTCTTCTCGTGCTCGGTCTCCGAGACCGTCAGCGAGTCGATATTGTAGCCCCGGGCCGCGAACAGCCCGACGATGCGGGCGAGGATGCCCGGCTCGTTGTCGACCAGCACCGAAAGCGTGTGCCGCTCGGGCTTCTGGGTTTCCGCGGCGAGAAAGTAGGCCGAGCCGCTCGGCTGCAGATGTGCGTTCATGTCGGGCCTCCTCAGACCAGCTGGCGTCCCTTGGCGTCGATGACTGTGCCGATGTCTTCCGCGAAATCGGGGAGGATCATCTCGTTGTGCGGCTTGCCCGACGGGATCATCGGCAGGCAGTTCTCATGCTTTTCGACCAGGCAGTCGAAGATCACCGGACCGTCATAGTCCAGCATCTCAGCGATCGCCGCGTCGAGCTTCGCCGGGTCATCGCACTTGATGCCCTTCGCCCCGTAGGCCTCGGCCAGCTTGACGAAATCCGGCAGCGATTCCGAATACGAATGCGCGTAGCGGCCGCCATGCAGCAGGTCCTGCCACTGGCGCACCATGCCCATGCGCTCGTTGTTGAGGATGAAGATCTTGATCGGCAGCCGGTACTGCACCGCCGTCGAAATTTCCTGCATCGTCATCTGCACCGAGGCTTCGCCGGCGATGTCGATGACGAGCGCATCCGGATGCGCCACCTGCACGCCCACCGCCGCCGGCAGGCCGTAGCCCATCGTGCCGAGGCCGCCCGAGGTCATCCACCGGTTCGGCTGCTCGAAGTGGAAGTGCTGCGCCGCCCACATCTGGTGCTGCCCCACCTCGGTGGTGATGTAGACGTCGCGCCCCTTGGTCGCTTCGTAGAGCCGCTGCACGGCGTGCTGCGGCTTGATCGTGGTGTCGGAGTTGCGGAACCCGAGCGAATTCTTCGCCCGCCACCCCTCGATCTGAGCCCACCACGGCGCGATCGCCTCGGTGCGCGGCTGGTTGGTCTTGGAGCGCCAGATGCGGACCATCTCCTCGAGCACCAGCCCGCAATCGCCGACGATCGGCAGGTCCACCCGCACGTTCTTGTTGATCGACGAGGGGTCGATATCGACGTGGATCTTGGTCGAGCCCGGCGAGAACGCATCGAGCCGACCGGTGATCCGGTCGTCGAACCGCGCCCCGATATTGATCATCAGGTCGCAGTCATGCATCGCCATGTTGGCTTCGTAAGTGCCGTGCATGCCCAGCATGCCCATCCACTGCGGGTTGGAGCCGGGGAACGAGCCGAGCCCCAGCAGCGTCGAAGTCACCGGAAAGCCGGTGAGCTCGGCCAGCTCGCGCAGCTTCTCGCTCGCTTCCGGACCCGAATTGACCACGCCGCCGCCGGTATAGAAGATCGGCCGCTCGGCGCGCAGCATCAGGTCCACCGCGCGCTCGATCGCCGCCGTGTCGCCCGCCGTCGCCGGGTGGTAGCTCTTGTGCCGCGTCGTCGAAATCTCGTCGGCACCGTAATAGGTGCCCATCGCGAACTGCACGTCCTTGGGGATGTCGATCAGCACCGGGCCGGGCCGGCCGGTCCGCGCGATGTGGAACGCCTCGTGCAGCACGCGCGGCAGGTCAGCGACGTTCTTCACGAGGTAGTTGTGCTTGGTGCACGAGCGGGTGATGCCGACCGTGTCGCATTCTTG